>JAQGOU010000601.1 GCA_028293445.1 Verrucomicrobiales bacterium
TCGCGGCTATCGTTCCACCACCTACCTAATCACTGTGCTTTACTTTATTGCAGGCAAACTTCGCTAACCTCAATCCTGATTCCACCGAAAACAGCGAAGAACCTAAACCGATCTGATTTCAACTTCTGAAATCGGTTGGGTGACGCTTAACCATGCCTCTGCAACTCCTGAAATCACTTGGGCAACGCTTGACCATGCCTCTGTAACTCTTGAAATCACTTGGGCGACGCTTGACCATGCCTCTGCAACTCTTGAAATCGCTTGGGCAACGCTTGACCATGCCTCTGCAACTCTTGAAATCGGCTGGGCGGAGGCAACACGACCCGTTTTGATTCCCGAATTCGCGAAGATTCCACTTTCCAAGCGCTTTTCAGGTGATTCCCACTAACTCTTGCGTCGCATTAACTTATAACGCGTTCGGACCGGGAAAAGCAGGCGAAAGACGGTTCTAAGGCTTTTTTGGTGTTTGCCGCTTGAAATTTCTCTGGTGCTTGGAGGTTGGTTTTTGGTGTTTTTATTATTTTAGGTCTAAAAAAGGTCGTCAGTTGTCCGAAGGTCTTTTTTTGGCTCCAAAAAAGACCATTTCCAGCCGACGGACCGTTTCCTCCCCAATTGCCCCCAAAGCCTCAAAGGTGAGCTCCAAACCGCCCTTTTGATGGGCCGAACGCAAAAGGGTTCCCATTCAGCCTTAATTTCTTTGTCTGATCAGCAAAAGAGCGCTTCTCAGCGATAAAATCCCTGTCGACAGCTACTTTTCCGAAGACTACGCTGCCAGTCGTGAACCTGATATATCTTAAGAACTTGGGTATATTCGGCTGTTAGGCAACTTCACCAGCGACAATGGATGAGCAACTCGAAAGTCGAATTCGGTTCCTTCGGGAAGCGAATACTGAAACGATGCCGCATAGTGAGCGCGGTTTGCTCGACCACCTGCTCGGCACTCGCCAGCTATTGGTTGATTGGGGAGCGCGGCCTGCCCTTTGTGATGCGGGTTTGTTCCATTCCGTTTATGGCACTGAGCACTACGAGCCGAAAGCCATTTCGCTTACCATGCGGGCCAACTTGCAGCGATTGATCGGCGAGGAGGCAGAGTTACTGGCATGGCTATTCTGCATAATGCGTCGAGAGACCTTTGACCAGAATCTTGGACGAGACAGCGGTTTTTCCATTCAGCACCGCTCGACCGGAGAATTGCTCCCACTCACCGCCGCTCAGTTCCACGATTTGGTAACGTTGACATTCGCCAATACCTTGGAGGCTTTTCCACGGTTATCGCGGAGTGTGCGCCGAAACTGTCGCAATTATCTTCGACCTTTTCGGAACATAGTTATATCCGGTGCACAATGCGCATTCGACCGGTTCAACACTCAATGGTGGGAGTTCTGGCGATGAATGAATCGTCTTTTCAAACAAACTCACGCTGCAGCGAATCCGGCGGGAGCGTCGTGGTTGCAATCGCAGCGTCTCGTTGGCCGGATCGCTGAGCTGGGTCGTTAGGCATCTCCGTGCCATGATCTACGATTCCGTACACTTCTCTGATCGATTTATGCTCACACTTGCCCATTTCTCCGTTGGTTCACGGACGGACACCGAATCCATGTTCGAAGGTTTGCCATCGAATGCGAGAAATGGACTATCCGTTAGCGCCATCAACAAAGGCGGTGAACTCGTAAAGTCCGGCCATAACGGTTTATGACCATGGTTTAACGATACTCCAGAGCACTTTCCCTTGACGGTGCCGGCCGCAGGCGCAAACTCCTAAAAATGGCGACTCAAGAGCAATTCTCCTTTAACCGCGCAGCATGAAGAGGCATTTCTCGCCATCAAACACCACCGGTATTGTCGCAATCGTACTGGTAGCAGTCACCTGGGCACTCTACTGGCCGTCCTTGCAATTTGAATTTATCAGTTTTGATGACCCTGAGTACGTCGCTCAAAACCCGTTCGTTCAACATGGAATCACACTTTCAAGCCTAAAGTGGGCTTTCACTTCCTCCCACGCCTGGAATTGGCACCCGGTGACATGGGTTTCGCACATGATTGACTGTCAGTTGTTCGGCCTGAACGCAGGTGCTCACCATGGAGTGAACGTTTTCTTTCATTCAATCAGCGTTGTCTTGTTGTTTTTGATTGGAAAAAAAATCACGAACAATCTTTGGGCGAGCGCAATTGTCGCCGCACTGTTCGGCTGGCATCCGTTGCGGGTGGAATCGGTCGCGTGGGTATCCGAGAGAAAGGACGTGCTGAGCGTTTGCTTCGCCATGCTCACTCTGTTTTTTTATGTTCGCCACAACGAAAGACTTAAAAAAGGCAGCGGGCCCTGGACATCTGATTATTTCATCTCATTGTTTTGTTTCCTGATCGGCCTTCTGGCAAAACCGATGCTGGTAACATTTCCGATGCTGCTTTTGCTCCTTGATATTTGGCCTTTCCAGCGAATCCCACGCAGCGATCAGAACCGAATTAGCAGCCGCGTCGTTGCCCGACTGATTTTCGAAAAAATCCCATTCTTGATCCTGGTCGCAGGTTCATTTTTTTTCACCCTCTGGGCTCAACACGGTTTGATTCGCACGCTGGCGGAGATGCCCCTCTCCATACGCTTTCAGAACGCGGCGATATCGGTTTACGAATACGTTCAAAAGCTAATCTTTCCATTGGATCTCTGTGTGCTTTATCCCCTGCAATTCTCGTGGCCTGTGTGGAAATGGGCAGTGACTCTGTTGCTGCTGATCGGAATGACCTTCATCGCATTCCGTTATTTTCGGAAATTTCCAATAATTGCGGTGGGATGGTTTTGGTTCCTTGGTGCGTTAGTTCCGGTCATCGGTATTGTTCAAGTTGGCACACAGGCCTTCGCAGATCGCTACAGCTACTTGCCGACGCTTGGCCTGATTGTTGTCGCTGTCTGGACTGTCGGAAAAATGCTTCCGCGCAATTGGAGCATTGGTGTCGGCATGTTGGCGATCGTGTTTTGTCTGATCATCACGCACTTTCAACTTCAATATTGGCAGAATAGCGTCGTTTTGTTTACACGTGCAGTAGATGTCACACGTCATAATCCAATGGCTTACAATAGTCTGGCTACAGCCGTCTTGAGCCGAGGGAATTTGGATGAAGCGATCGCGATTTACAAAGAGGCCCTAATTGATACTCCAAATGATCCTGAGATTCGGTATCTGTTCGGCCAATTACTGGCGCGCGTGGGAAAGAAGGACGAAGCCATCAAACAATTCAAAGATGCGATCGAGATTAATCCGCGATACTTTGGGCCGTGGCTGGCCTTGATTCCGGCGCTTATCGAAACCGGCAACCTCGAGGATGCCAGATATGTTCTTAACGAGGCGCAAAAATATGCTCCTCCCTGGGCCAATGTCGAACTCCAGCGGCAGGCAGAAAATTTCGCCAGGCGTGTGCAATCCGGTGCAGTAAAAAAATGAGATTGGGGGTCGAAGACGGAAACTCGACAAGGCCGCCCATTTCACGAAGGTTGCTTTCTCTGCCGATGCTCGCAGGCATGGCATCAGTTGCGGGCCGCGAACTGGGCACGCCTGCTTTACATTGGTTGGAGTAGTATTGTATTGGTCTCGTGATCCTCCTTTTGAATTCTCCAGTCAAGCTCCAGCCAATTCCCGAATTCTGATGTATGCAGCCTTGCTTCTTCCAAAACAAATTTCCAAAAATAGTTGCGTAGTTAAATAGCTACGCATAGATTTGCAGTCAAATAGCTACACAATGAATTTAAGACGAGACGTTTTTCAAGCCATAGCGGACCCGACAAGAAGGGCGATACTTCTTTTGGTAGCCTCACAATCCATGACGGCAGGTGCAATAGCCTCAAACTTTGACACAGCAAGACCGACTGTTTCAAAACACTTGCAAATACTCACCGAGTGCGAATTGCTTAAACAAGAGCAAAACGGCAGGGAAATTTATTATCACCTCAATCCAAAAAAAATGAAAGAAGTGGCAGACTTTATTGAACAATTCCGAAAAATGTTGGATGACCGATTCAACAAATTGGAAACAATAATGAAAAATTATATAAGCAAATAGCATGGAACAAAAATAAAAAATCAATGCCGAAGACG
>JAQGOU010000648.1 GCA_028293445.1 Verrucomicrobiales bacterium
TTTAATGCATTGGGACAGCCGGGCACCAACGGCATTCCTGACGTTCTCGATGAAGCTCGCTGGGGCCTCGAATGGATGTTGAAGCTGCATCCTGCTCCCGGCCAATTGTACCACCAAGTCGCTGATGATCGTGATCATTACGGCTGGCGTTTGCCGCAGGATGAACAGGCGGATTACGGCTGGGGCAAAGGAAGTTATCGCGTCGTTTATTTCGCCGATGGTAAACCACAGGGGCTGGAGAAGTATAAGAGTGAGTCGACAGGAGTGGCGAATCTCGCCGGTCGTTACGCAGCCGCCATGGCGCTCGCCTATCAAACCTGGAAGGATGATCCGCGCGAAAAAGATTTCGCTGAACGATGCCTGCGCGCGGGAATCGAGGTGTATCAACTTGGGAAAGAGAAAGAAGGAGTGCAGCAGGGGAACTCCGTGAAAGCACCGTATCGTTACGCTGAAACTACCTGGGCCGATGATTTGGAATGGGGAGCCGCCGAACTACTCCGCGCGACCGGCAACAAATCCTACGGAGAGGATGCCAAGCGCTTCGCCACTATTGCGGCGAATGATACGTGGATGGGCAAAGAACAAACCGGACACTATCAATATTATCCGTTCATGAACGTCGGGCACTTTCGTCTCTACGATCTCGTGGACAAAAAGTTTCAAAAACAATTAGCCGGTTATTACGCTGATGGAATCAAGCAATGCATGGCAATGGGGGAAAAGAATCCGTATCACGTAGGTGTGCCGTTCATCTGGTGTTCGAACAATCTGTTAACCGCTCTCGCCACCCAATGTCGGCTCTACGAAATGATGACCGGAGATCATCAGTTCCGCGAATTTGGGGCGCAGCAGCGCGATTGGTTGCTTGGCAGGAATCCGTGGGGCACCTCCATGTTCACGGGCATTCCAGAAAAGGGCGTTTATCCACACAACCCACATCTGATGACCGCGAAGATCACGGGTCGACCGATTCGCGGTGGGTTGATCGATGGACCTGTTTACGACAGAATTTTTAAAGGATTGAAAGGGGTAGGCATCACCGAACCTGATCCGTTTGCGCCATTTCAAGGCGATCTCGCCGTCTATCACGATGATCTCCACGATTACTCCACGAACGAGCCGACCATGGACGGCACAGCGTCAGCAATCTTGTTGTGGGCTCTATGGGCTTTCTAACGAAGAGCTAATTCTTGGCTGCCTCACCCGTCGGGACTGCATTGATCGTGTTGTAGATTTCCTGGTGCAGTGAGGAACCGTCCGCCGCATTGATATTATATTCGATTTTCATCTGCATGACCGGTTTCAGTTTCGGGAGAACGGTCAGGAACACGCTTTTGTGATCGGCAGAGAGTTTCACTGCTTTGATTTCCACCGAATCGCGTCCGAGAACTTTGGGTGCTTTAGGAGAGTATTCGCTTGAGCCGTAATCATGCGACCATTTGTAATCCCATTGTTCGGCCGAAAAGTTTTGTGGATCGCTGGCCGTGGCAACGTCCAATGGATCCGTAAAACCAATTTCAATCGCGTCGGCATGAATGTGCAATGCGCTGGGCAGATTCACTGGTTTTCCGGTGAAGCGAACACGATAAAAACCGCCATCTTTCGTCGCACTGTTTTGCCATCCCGCCAGACCACACAAATAAAGCTGGCCATCGGTGGGATTGAAACGACCGCGCATAATGCCGCTGTCAAACGTGAGCCGGAACCTGACCACACCGCCCTGCCATGTGCCGTTCACTGTTTCGGTCAGGACAGCGAAAAGCGAACACGTCCCGTAAGAGGTGTGCAGCAGACTGTTTCCAAACGGTCCCCATCTCTCGCTATTGACCCAGATCGGTGCGCCACTGGAATTATCAGCGACGTGAGGCAGCCAGCAGATGGGTGGCTGAAACGTGGTAGTCTGTTGGCCATGTGAGGTGGAAACGTGACCATAAAATTTATCTTTCTCGACGTGATTGATTTTACACGCGGGAATCCACTCGCCTTCATTATCCGTATTAAACAATTCATTGCCTGGATTGAGGCAGAGACCATTCGGAGCACGGAACCCGGTCGCGAGAACTTCAGCCTTCGATCCATCAGAAAGGATCTTCAGAAGAGTGCCTTGCTGCTGAGTCACGGAGGTTCCAAGATTACTTCCTTTTAACGTGTAGAAATTTCCTTGGGTATCGGTTTGCAGATCGAGACAGAATTCGTGGTAGTTCCGGGCGTTTGAAATGTCGCTATTGAATGATTCGTAGAAATCCGCTTCGCCGTCCCCGTTTAGATCATGCAATCGAACGATTGCGTCACGGCACATGACGTATATGTCGTTGCCAATTATTTTCAATCCAAGTGGCTGAAACAATCCTGTCGCAAAGCGCCGCCAAACCAATTGTTCTAGTTTCGCATCAACGCCACTGGCGATCCAAACATCTCCGGCTAAGGAGCACAGAGCAATTCGGCCGTCAGGAAAGAAGTCGAAACCGCCGGGTCGAAGCCAGGAACGCCACGGGTTTTCATCCGGGAGCGTCAGGAGATCAACCTGGTAGGCACCTTTTTGTGTTCCAAGTTTTCCATGAGTCACAACCGGTTCTTTCCAAAGGGAAGGGCCGCCGTGGCAGAGTCGTTCCAAATCCTTGTTCTCGGCAATGTCTGGCAATGATGACATCGCCGTTGAGAGGTTTGATTTTGCTCCCGTACAGATAAAAATCGAAAAGTTCTGTGAACCTGTCATTGCGGGTAACCTCAAGCGGATTCCATGTTTACTGTCTAACTCCCAGTCAAAACCCTTTGGAGCGCCGATCACCTTAGCTATCGTAAACGTTGCGTTTGTCGGATTGTCATCAATCAAAACCGGTAATCCTTCGACGAACATGGTTTTGGCATTCGCAACGTTGCAGACTTGCAGGGTTAAAGGATCTTTCGCCTCGATTTGAAACGTTCGTTGGAAGATTGGAAAACCGTTGGACCGGATAAACCATGGACTCTCGAGCACGCTGCTCCCGCCAATTGCATAAGAAAGAATAGTACGGTTTCCATGGGTGAAAAGACCCCGATAGCGGCCAACGCTTTTGGGTAATGCACCATATGATTGCAGACGCGGGTCGGTGAACTTTCTATTGGTCGACCAGCCAGGATAATGCAGGGTCTGGAAGGCGACGGGTCCCGCCGGATTCGGTTCGCCCCCCAGGCCATCGCGCAGACGTGATAAGCGCAGAAATTTCCCGGTCCACCCCATGCGCATCCGCAACAATTCGGTATCGAAGCAGACAGCAGCCTCGTTGGTTTCGCCGATCCGGATGGAAACGCCTTTCTCTACCGGATTGTTGCGTCCGCCGAAGCTGCTGGAGAAAAAGGGACCATAATCCATCAAGTCCCATTTGATGTGTTCAACTGGCTTGCTGCGGCTGCCGAAGGTCTCTGGCGGCAAAGCCGCTAATTGCGACGCGAGGCTGCCCGGATCCATCAAGTAAGACATGTAATGCATCGCCGTTGCGATCACAGCGAGAAGCAGGATTGACCAGAGAACGATTTTGCGAATACGAGCTATTGTCGACACTTCGCAGAGAATACGAGCGATCTGTTCTTGACGAAAGCGTTAACCTACACCCCTTCCGTCTGGATTAAGTTTCGCTTGGCGCACTGCTCATTTTGTTTAACCTGAGGACATGAAATGTTTTTGGCGAACTTGTTTCGGTCTCCTTCTCGGGACTCTGGCGATGTCGACGGCCCTGGCCGGTAATCACGGCGCAGAAAATCAAATCGGCAAATCCAAAACGGCAAAGTTGAAAAAGAAGATCCTCTTTTTTTCCAAATCTTCGGGTTTCGAGCATTCCGCGATTAAACGCACCAAAGGGGAGCCGGCTTTTGCGGAAAACGTTTTACGACAATTAGCGGCAACGAATGATTTCGAATTTGAATTCGCCTACGCAAAAGACGGGACGATTTTCACGGAGGAAAAGATTAAACAATTCGATGGGTTCTTCTTTTATACAACCGGTGATCTGACGGAGTCAGGCACAGATGGCAATCCACCCATGACTCCCGAAGGCAAAAAGGCTTTCCTGAGTGCCATCACGAAAGGAAAAGGATTCATTGGCGTTCATAGTTCAAGCGACACGTTTCATTCGCCCGGCGGGAAAGACCACGGACCGAAACGTTATCAGCTCGATGGGGACAACGCTGATCCCTACGTAAAAATGCTCGGGACAGAATTTATTCGCCACGGTTCGCAACAGGCCGGACATCTTGTCTGTGTCGACAAGAAATTTCCCGGTTGTCAAAATTTCCCGGAAGATTTCGCACCCACCGAGGAATGGTATTCATTGAAAGACTTCCCGGCGGATTCCCATGTCATTTTGCTCCAGGACACGAGCAAGATGCATGACTCAATCTATAAACGTCCGAATTTTCCTGAGACATGGGCGCGTCGCGAGGGGAAAGGGCGCGTGTTTTATAGTTCCATGGGACATCGCGAAGACATCTGGACCAACCCCGTCTTTCAAAGTGTTTTGGTCGGCGGAATCAATTGGGCCGTGCGGAACGTCGATGCGGACGTGACACCTAATATTACGAAGATCGCGCCTGAGGCGAACGTAATGCCGCCCATGTAATAAAAAAACGCGGCTGCGAGTTCGAGTTCGCAACCGCGTTTATGAAAATAGCTTCGGTTACTTTGCCGGCACCTTGAATTCCGGCAGATCCTTTTTGGCGGCGGCCCAGGCCGCTCTTTCATCAGACGGCAAGCGCTTGGCGACGACATTGCGATATTGAACGACGCTGCCAGTGTTGTGCTGTTGAAAAGCGAGGTGACCGCTCTTGAAGGTGTTATGCTCATCCACGAAGTCGGTGACGATTTTACCGTTCACGAGGATAACGATGTGATTGCTAATCGCAACGACCTGTTCAGTCCACCAGGTGTCGTCCTGAACCAGTTGTTCGAGCACGGGTTTTGGCTCTGGTTTATAATTGCGCGCGGCATAACTGTAGAGGCTGCCGGTCTTCTGCGGGTCAGGACTCGTATTTTCAACCTGAGCTTCGTAACCCTCAGGCCAACCCGGCCCCATCGCTGCTCTGAAATACATTCCGCTGTTACCGCTGTGGTTTAATTTGACCTCTGCTTTAAATTCGAAGTTGGTGTAGGTCTCGGGGCTAAATAAATGACTGCGATCTCCGTCCCCAATGACAATGCCCTTTTCAACGCGCCATGCGTTCGGACTGTCGATAGCCGTCCAACCGCTCAAGGTTTTTCCATCGAACAACTTGGACCAGCCATTGGCATCTGGCTTCTCCGCGAGCGCTGAACCCGAATCTGGAGCAGCGAAACTCAAGGCAGCTGAAGTGAGGGCAACGACGACAGACAAGAGGAGTATCTTTTTCATAAAATGTTGGATTGCGCCGCGTTTTTAAACGCAACACGGTAAAATGACAACGAGAGATTTTCCTTTAAGTCGCAAACTGTGCAATCAAACGCTCACTTTGCAAATTGAATGTCTGGCGTGCAGACTGGTCTCTTATCGCAACGGATAAGGATTAAGCGGTTGCAATCGGGCGTTTCGTCCGTAACTTATCCGCCACGGACGGGCGTTCCCTGATGATTGTTCACAGGGAAATATAAGAAGATGCGACAGTTTTTAACTATTGCCAAAAACACTTTTATGGAGCTGGTGCGGCAGCCGATTTTTCTGCTGCTCATGACCGCTTCTGCGAGTTTTGAAGTGTTTTTGTCCTGCGTGAACTACTTCGGCTTCGGCGACGAGCCGAAGCTCGTGAAAAACAGTGTTTTGGCAGTGATGTTGTTGTCCGGGTTGTTTGGCGCAGTCCTTAGTGCTTCAGCCGCTGTGGCGCGCGAAATCCGTACCGGCACCGCTCTCGCCGTTTTATCAAAGCCTATCGGACGCGCTCAGTTTCTCCTCGCGAAATATTTCGGATTGGCGGCTGCCCTGACGGTCCTTACTTATTTCAATGCCCTTGCCGCTTTATTTGCCTCCCGCATGGCATTCGATGCCTATGGAAGCGTTGATATCCAGGCGCTGGCGCTGTTTGGCGGCGCGATTGGATCAGGTTATATCTTTGCCGGGTTCACGAATTTCTTTTTGCGGCGCCCGTTCATGGCGGATGCTGTTTTGAGCGTAGTCGTCACCTTGACGATTGGCTTCGTCATCATGTCGCTGCTCAAGAAAGAGATCATCTGGATCGACGGCAACAAAGGGGTGGATTGGCGCCTCGTGCCCGCGTCTATCCTGATTCTTTTTGCTCTGTGGATCCTTGCGGCCCTGGCGCTGGCCTGTTCAACGCGTTTTGAAATGATTCCCACCCTGGCGATTTGTTCCGCGCTGTTTCTCATTGGTTTGATGAGCGATTATTTTTATCAAAAGGCGGGAGGAAAAATCAACGGTGGGCCGCCTTTTGCCACGGTCCTTTACACCATCGTTCCCAACTGGCAGCAATTTTGGCTGGCTGACTTGTTGGAAACCGGGAAACAGTTCCCGTGGACCTACGTCGGTAAAGCGTTTCTTTACGTTGTGACTTATGTTGGCGCGACGCTCTCGTTGGCGTTGTTCTTATTCCAGGACCGAGAATTATCCTAAAATGGACCGCAATCATACAAAAGTGGGATTGATTAACTGGGTATTGTTACTGGTCGCCAGTGTCGTGAGCGTCATGGTGACCCGCTACGTCAATTCCATCGCCGGATGGATGGGCAGCATCATCCTGGGCATGGGCGTTCTCGTCGCGTTGATCACTTATTTCCAGATGCGCCTCGAGGAACGCGAACGCTTCGAAAAACTCGAATTTGACGAGCTGAATAAAGCCAAAGGCAGTTCGACCCTTTTCACTCAGGAGGCTGAAGCATTTCCGGCGCAACATTCGCGCGAACAGTTTGAAAGATTTTTCATCCCGTTCTTCACTGTCTTGATGTTTTTGGGGCAGTGCGGCGTGGTCGCCTGGGAATGGCTGTCTCTGGAGAAACACGCTGTGCCCCTGGTTCCAGAGCGTACCCTGGTGGGCGCTTCGGTCTACGGACTGATCTTCTTGGTTTTATTTCTTCTCGGTAAATATTGTTCAGGCCTCGCACGGCTACAAAACCAACGCCTGCTGCGTCCGACCGCAGGGTATCTCTTGCTGGGAGCCTATGTTTCTCTGGCGTTGTCCGCGTCGATTGCGATCAGTGCGTGGGCCAATCTCCCGCGAGCAGATGTGTTCGTCGCCCGTGCTTTAGCGGTCGTGATCGCTTTTGTGGCGATCGAAACGCTCGGCGGATTGGTTTTTGAAATTTACCGGCCGCGGGTGAAAGGCAAAGCGTCGCAGATGCTTTATGAGAGCCGTTTGGTTGGTTTGCTCGGTCAACCGGAGGGCATTTTCAAAACAGCAGCCCACGCCTTGGATTATCAGTTTGGATTTAAAGTTTCGGAAACCTGGTTTTATAAATTTCTGGAAAAATGGGCTTCACTGATTGCACTCGCACAGATCGCCGTTCTGTTTTTGTCCACAGCCTTCGTGTTCGTTGAGACCGGCGAAGAGGCGTTGCTGGAACGCTTTGGACGGCCCGTCACAGGAAGAGACGTTCTGAGCGCGGGTCTTCATTTCAAATATCCGTGGCCGGTCGACAAAGTGTATCGGTATCGAACCGAAAAGATTCAAAGCTTTACGATCGGTGTCCCCCCTGAAGAAGGGGAACACGAGTCATCCACGATCGTCTGGAGTGTTGCCCACGACAAAGAGGAAAACCTCATCGTCGCGAGCCATGACGTAGCGACTGTTTCCACGAACACGGACAAGAAGAGTCCGCCCGTGAATTTGCTTTCGGTGGGGATTCCGGTTCAGTTTCAGGTCACCAATTTGGTGAAATGGGCTTACAACAACGAGGAGCCAAACGAACTTCTCCAGAAGATCGCCACCCGCGAGGTCGTGCATTATCTCGTGAGCGTTGATTTGATTGATATCATGTCTCGTGGCCGCGCCGCTGCTGCGGTGACGTTGCGGGAACGCATACAATCGGCGGCTAATGCTCGTGACCTCGGGGCCAAGATTGTTTTTGTGGGACTGGAAGATATTCATCCGCCGGTTGTCGTTGCGGGTGCCTATGAAAAAGTCATTGGTGCGATGCAAACGCGCGAGGCGAGAATTCTTGGGGCGAAAGCGTACCAGGCTCAAACCAACGCATTAGCCGCCGCTGAAGCTTTTCGACGATTGCGCGAAGCGGAGGCCGATCAGCAGCGTGCGCAAGTCGGCGCTTTAGCGCGTGCCGCTTCTTTTACAAATCAATTGCCGGCGTTTAATGCGTCTCCAAGCGTGTATTCTCAACGTGCTTACCTTCAGACGCTGGCTCGTGCCAGTGCAGGCGCTCGTAAATATATCGTCGCCACTACCAACACCACCGACGTCATCACTTTGAATTTGGAAGATAAGATCCGGGCCGACCTGCTTGATGTAACAGTCCCCGGCATTACTAAATAATTTATGAAGAGAAATCCTCTTACGATCCTAATTGGCGCCGTGTTGCTGGTGATTTTCGCCTCGCTGCTATTCTGTTACCAGGTGCGCCAGTCGGAGTTTGTCGTCGTGACGACATTTGGCAAACCTACCGGCGAACTCTTACCTCCGGGACTTCATGTAAAACTGCCTTGGCCGATTCAGAAAACTCATCCGCTCGATCGGCGGATCCAAAACTTTGACGAGAAGTTCGAGGAGACGCCCACTTCGGATGGTTTTTATCTGATGGTGATGACTTACGTAGGCTGGAGAATTAATGATCCGGCGGCGTTTTTTCCAAAATTTGCCCGTGACAGCGGCGACTCTGAAGCAACCATTCACGAAGCTGAGAAAACGTTGGAAGCCCTTGTTCGTAGTGCCAAGAAGGAGATCGTGGGTACTCATCCCTTCTCCGATTTTATCTCCACCGACGAAACGAAACTAAAATTCGGCGAGATCGAAGCGGAAATTCTGAAGAAGGTACAGGAACGCGTGGCTGCCAACAGTTATGGGCTTGAAATTAAATTTCTTGGAATCAAAAAACTGGGTCTTCCTGAGAGTGTGACGCAAAATGTTTTTGATCGTATGCAATCTGAACGGCAGGTGCTCGTCTCCAAGATTCAGTTCGAAGGTGAAGAGCAGGCGATTAAAATCAAATCTGCTGCGGATCGTGAAAGCGCAAAGTTGTTGGCTGACGCCGAAGGGGAAGCGACACGAATTCGAGGTCAAGGCGAGGCCGAGGCGGCCAAGTCATTTGCAGTGTTTCAGCAGAGTCCAGAGCTCGCGAATTTGATTTTGAAACTGAACGCGCTCGAGTTGACGTTAAAAGACAAGTCGACACTGATTCTCGATCAAAGCACGCCGCCCTTCGATCTGTTGAGAGTAGATCAACAGGGAGCGCGGAGTCATTCAGGAGAAAAAAAGTAATCGCTTATGAGCGACTCGCACGAACATAAGACTGACGGTGGGAAACCCGGCTCAGTTCCATTGACATCGGAGGACGCTGGTTCACAGGCTCTTTCTGACGCGCTCCGGAGCAGCTTCGTCATCGTCAAGATTGTCCTCTTTGGTTTGTTAATCATTTTCCTGGGATCTGGTTTTTTCCAGGTTGGACCGCAGGAACGCGTGATCATATTGCAATTTGGAAAGCCCAAGGGGGTGGGGGAGAAAGCGCTCTTGATGCCAGGATTTCACTGGGCTTGGCCGGCTCCTATTGATGAAATACAAAGAGTCCCTGCGGCGCAAATCCAGATTGCCAGTTCCACGGTCGGTTGGTACGCAACCACTCCGGAAATGGAGGCCGCACATAGTGAGCCACCACCTGGTGCCTCGTTGAATCCCGCGATTGACGGCTACACTTTGACATCGGACGCAAATATTATTCACGTTCGCGCGACCTTGCGTTATCGCATTACTGACCCGATCGGGTTTCACTTTGAGTTCAGGAACGCCAAGGATTTCGTCACGAACGCTTTGAACAATGCGCTCTTCTACGCGTCCTCTCGATTCACCGTGGATGATGTCCTCACGCGCAAAAAGGTGGCTTTTCGCGAGACAGTGGGCAAACGATTGGATGAAATAATCGAGGGGCAGCGGCTTGGGATCGTGGTCGAACAATTGGATGTGGACCCTATTCCGCCCCGACAATTACAGGCCAAGTTCAACGAAGTCCTTCAAGCGAGTGTGAAGCGGGATGATGGTTTGAACAAGGCCCGCTCTTACGAGAACGAGGTTCTGAGCAAGGCACGCGCTGGAGCTGACTCCCGTCTCAATTCAGCCCAATCGGAACGCAACCGTACGGTTCAGCTTGTCAGTGCCGAGGCAAAAAAGTTTTCTGATCTGTTGCCGGAATATCAGCGCAATCCGGAGCTGTTCACGCAATGGCGCCAGATGGAAACAATTCAGCGTGTCATGGCCAATGCGCAGGAGAAGTTTTTTGTGCGCAGTCGGGAAGATGGAAAGCCGGTGGAATTGCGGTTGCAGCTCAATCGTGAACCGCAGAAACCTGGGACGCACGCGCCATAAATTTGCCGTTTTATGCAAGTCACTTCATTACTCAGCCAAAAAGAGCACGAGCATAAACATACTCATGACGAATCGTGCTCAAGTTGCGGACACGATCACGATCATGAGCACGCGGTCGTTCCCTTGTGGCAAACGATCATCGGATTGGTGTTCATCATCAATTCCTTTCTCGTCGAGTGGATTTTCCGCGATATCTCAGTGCTGGGTCATGTCGGAAAAGTGCCTGACAACATGGTCGCTGGATTCAGTGCGATGATTGGCGCCATTATTCTCGGGTACCCGATCATCTTCACGGCTGTTAAAGATTTGCGTCGGGGGTTGCTTACAACGAATGAATTGGTGGCATTGGCTGTGTTTGCATCCTTTGGTGCGGGCCATTATCAGGAAGCCGGCGTGGTGGCATTTTTCATGTTGCTCGGGCAAATCATTGAAACCCGCACGGCTGAAGGGGCGCGTGCTTCAATTGAATCCCTCATCAAACTCACCCCCACCAAAGCGCGGCGTATTGTTGGAAATAATGAAGAGGAAGTCCCCACCGCTCAATTAAAGGTCGGTGATGTCATTCGTATCCGTCCTGGCGACAATATTGCCGCCGATGGCTTGATTCTGAATGGCCAGGGCTCCATCAACCAGGCGAACATCACTGGTGAATCGCTGCCGGTCGATAAAAAGTCCGGCGACGAAGTATTTGCCGGAACACAGAATTTGAACGGCGTGCTCGAGGTGAAGGTGACTCGCGCCGGTGAAGACACCACTCTCGGTAAAGTGCGCGAACTCATCCTGGCCGCCGAAAAGACAAAGCTTCCGATTATGCGCATCATCGATCAGTACATGGGTTTTTATACCCCGCTGATCCTGGTCATTGGTGCGTTGGTCTGGGCCTTTGCCAACGGACCGATGGACGAGCGCTTAAGCCGCGTCATCGCCGTGTTTATCGTTGCCTGTCCGTGTGCGTTTGTGCTCGCTACGCCTACGGCAATGGTAGCCGCACTTTCTGCGGCTGCCCGTCTCGGCATTTTAATCAAGAACGTCGCGGACCTTGAACTGGCCGCCCGGATTAACGCCTTTGTTTTCGATAAAACAGGAACCTTGACGACGGGTAAACTCGCCGTGAGCCGTCTGGCTCCGCTGGGTGAAACACAACCTGCCGATCTTCTCCGTACGGCTGCGTCCGCGGAAAAGTACAGCAATCATCCAACCGCCAAAGCCCTTGCGCAGCTTGCGACTGAAGCTGGCGTTGCCTTGGCTGAACCCAAGGATTTCTCGGAGACCGCAGGACGCGGTGTCAAAGCCAACGTGGATGGTGCTACGATTTTTGTCGGCCGCGCACAGTGGCTGAAAGACAACGGTGTCGCCGATGACTTTGTGAAATCGGTGGACGTCAATGAAACCGAAGGTTTCAGTTTGATCTTTATCGCGCGAAACGGGAAGTGCATCGGCTGGATCGGGCTGCAGGATCAAACCCGGAGCGAAGCGCGCGAATCTTTGGCGGAACTGAAACAAATTGGAGTTCGCCGTATTGCGATGGTTTCCGGCGATCGTACGCCGGTGGCGATCCGTGTCGCGAAAGAAATCGGCTGCGAAGAGGTCGTTGGAGATTGTCTGCCGCAGAACAAAGTGGAATTCGTTCGCGCGACAAAAGCCAAAGGCTACCGTGTCGCCGTCGTTGGTGATGGTGTAAACGACGCCCCGGCGTTGGCTGCCGGTGATCTGGGGATTGCAATGGGAGCTGCGGGTAGTGAAGTTGCCATTCATAGCGCCACGATTGCGCTGATGAACAATGACCTTCGCCGCCTGCCATTTTTAGTGAAGCTTTCCCGCCAGACCCGCTCGGTGATCAATCAAAACTTTTTGTTCGGCATCGTATTCGTAATTGGCGGTCTGATCCTCGCGGCCATGAAGTACATCAATCCCATCATTGCTGCTGTGTTGCACGTGGTCGGATCTTTGATCGTGGTTTTCAACAGCGCCCGCCTTGTTCGTTCCGGTGAAGAGCTTGAGCCTTACGCGCCCGTGCCCGTCGAAGCCAAACCCGATGCCAGCGCTCATGTGCAGGATCATAAACACGAGCCGATTCCAGCATTGGCCAAAGCCTAACCTGAAATGATTGCGACAGAAAATTCTTCAGCGACCGCCAGCGTGTCACCGACCGAAAATGTCATCGCCGTTCGCGGGTTGACCAAGGTGTTCAAAGACTTTTGGGGCCGCCCGAAAGCGCGTGCGGTCGACAATGTGGATTTCGAAGTGCGTCGTGGTGAAGTGTTCGGTCTTCTCGGGCCGAACGGTTCCGGCAAATCGACCACCATCAAGATGCTGCTTGGTTTGCTTTATCCGACGAAGGGGCACATTGAAGTTTTTGGCAAATCTCCGCGCGATGTTAAAACGAAAGCGCGCATTGGCTATTTGCCTGAGGAATCCTATCTCTATCGTTATTTGAATTCCGCGGAGACGCTTGGTTTCTTTGGAAGCCTGTTTGATTTGCCTCCTGCGGAACGGCAGAAACGAGCTGAGCAATTGATGGAAATGGTTGGCTTGACGCAGGCGCGCACACGAGTCGTTGGCGAATTTTCTAAAGGCATGCAACGGCGCATCGGCCTGGCGCAGGCGTTGATCAATGATCCCGACCTGATCATCCTCGATGAACCGACGGCTGGCCTGGATCCCATTGGCTGTCGTGAAGTCAAAGATCTGATTGTCGCCCTCGCGCGTCGTGGCAAAACCGTCATTCTCAGCAGCCATTTGCTCAGCGATGTTGAGGATGTATGTGACCGCGTGGTCATTTATTACGGTGGCAAGATCCAGGCAATGGGTACCCTGCAGGAATTGCTCGTGAAGCCGGATTCCGTTCGCATTACGACGCCAGTGCTGTCGCGCGAAACACTTGAATCGGTGATGACCATTCTTCGACGCGAAACAGGGCCGGACAAGGTGCGCGTCGATAACCCGACCCAGAATCTGGAGAGTTACTTTTTATCCGTGGTCGAACGAGCCAAAGCCAGTGCCGCCGAAACATCCGGGGCGACGTCCGGCGCGCGTGTGGCGGAATATTTGCGCGCTGGAACTGGCGAAACGGATGTCTCAATGAAAGTTCTGGAAAAGCTGACCTTGCCGCAAGCAGCTAAAGAGGAGCCGAAAGTTCTCGAAACGAAACCTGAGGAAAAGATTAACGAACAGAAGCTTGGCGCGTTAACCAGGGCGACGGAACCAGGAACTACGGAGAGCACTCCTGCCGCCCCAACCGCTGCGCCACAAAATCCAGCTGATCTGGCCAAGGCCAATGAGAAGCTTTCATCGTTGCTCGGCAATTCGAAGACGCAGAAATGATGGAACGATCGTTCGAAATTTTAAAACATCCAAGCGAAGGATGTATATCGATCAAGCGCGGCTTTTCGTGGCCAGCCTTCTTCTTTTCGTGGATTTGGGCCTTTACGAAACGATTGTGGATTGTCGGTGGGGTGCTTTTTATTTCTTCTCTACTGATCGGAGGTTTAGAATTTTTTGGGAATCCTGTTTTCGCGGTGATGGTCGGATTGGCTTTTAGTCTCTTTGTGGGGGCTAGAGCCAATTATTGGAGAAGCAGAGCTGCCGAAAGACGCGGCTATTCGTATGTTCGAACCGTCTATGCCAACTCGGCACAATCAGCGGTTTCTAAATTTCTAAAGGGAGAAGCGTCCACCACGAGACCTGGCATTTTCTTTTCGGTTCCGAGCTTTTTTCAAAAGGTATTCGCCATTGTCTGGTTGACCTTCAAAGCCGCTTTTCGCTATCGGCTATTTTGGGTTTTGACGGTAATTCTCCTTGGCTCCGTCATCGCGTTGCCGGTCTTGATCAAGGACGACGGAACCGCGCACGGCTTCACACAGATTCTACTGACTTACACGATCGGAATTATTACGACGCTGCTTGGGTTCGCGACGCTCTGGATTTCCTGCGGGACGCTCGCGCGTGATATTGAAGAAGCGCAAATTCAAATGGTCGTCACCAAACCAATTGCGCGTTGGCAGATCTGGATTGGCAAATGGATCGGATTGGTTTTGCTGAATGCGCTGTTGCTCGCGGTTGCGGGGAGCAGCGTCTATTTTATGCTGCAATGGCGCTCCAAACGCCTGCCCGCAGCGGAACAGCAGATCTTGAGGAATGAAATCTTCGTCGCCCGTGGATCTCTAAAAGAACCGATTCAAGACATCACACCAATGGTGGACGCGGAGTTGAAGACACGCGTCGAGGAAAGCCGCGCGACCACACTCAATATTCCTGTGCTGCGGAAAAAAATTGAGGAGGAGATTAAGGCAGGCCAGCAGGTCATTGGACCCAATTATGCCCGTCGCTGGGTCATTGATTTAGGGCTCAAGAAAAACTCCCTGCGCGATCAGCCACTTTACCTGCGCATCAAGTTTCAGTCTCCTGAATCCAAGCCGATGGGCGATGCCCCGACTTATCGCACTGTTTGGATCATTGGGCCGCCTGACTCTCCGCACCAGGCCCAAGCCGACGTTCCCAGTGTTGCTGCCGGGTCCTTTCACGAATTTCCAATCCCGCCAAATCTTTGGGATGAAAGCGGCAAACTGACCGTCGAATTTCGTAATTACAATAAGACCGCACTGCTCTTTCCGTTGGATGAAGGGTTTGAAGTGCTTTATCGCGAGAGCGGTTTTGCCCTGAACTTTTTCCGTGGGCTTGCGATTATTCTTTGCTGGCTCGCGCTTCTGTCCGCCATCGGGTTGTGTGCCGCGAGTTTTCTATCGTTCCCCGTCGCAGCTTTCTTCTCCCTGGCCGTGCTCGCAATTGGCCTGTCGACCGGGACACTCAGTAAGGTGGTTGAAGACAAAAGCTTGACCGGCTTTGATGAGGCGAAGCCCGTCGTGATGACGATCCTCGATAAGATTGGCGTCCCGTTTTTCCAGGCGCTGTTGCAGTTGGTGAATCTGGTGCAACAATTCTCGCCCCTGGATGCATTGAGTTCCGGTAGAAGCATTACGTGGGACCAACTCGGCCTGGCTGTTGTCCAGATTGTGTTTCTCATCGGCGGCATTTTCGCCGGAGTGGGTATTTTCATTTTCTCGCGTCGTGAACTGGCGCGGCCGCAGGTGAACGCATGAGTTTTAGCGAGAGC
>JAQGOU010000649.1 GCA_028293445.1 Verrucomicrobiales bacterium
CAATGGTAATTCTAAAATCGGATTTTCAACCAATATATTGGGTGAGCGCTTGGTATTAGACAGCGTGAAAGACAAAGTGTCGCGTCTGTCTTTGGATTCGCCCGGGACTAATCATCCGTGGATATACGTGGAACTTCCTTCGTGGCCGCAATTGGTTGCGGAATTGCTAAGTGTTACGAATGATGAGGACGGAAAGAGTTTATTAGTCAGGGATGACAGGGGAAACCACATTCGAGTACCACTAAATGGTCTTGATGAACCAGAAACTAGATTCGCCTACTTGCTGGATCGCCCCGCTGGCTTAAAGACGATGACAATCAAACTAGTGGTTCACAAGTACATCGTTTTAGAAGTATTGGTTCAACCTCGCAAAGTTGGGCCATATTAAAATCGGCACTTTGCTGCACAAAAGTCTTTGGAATGGGAAATTTTAGGGGTGGTTCCGGTTCATCGAGTCCGATTCCCATATGCCACCTGTTCAATCTGACTAGGGAATGTTCTACTCGTAAAAGTGATGAGACCCGCAAAAACCGCGCTCGCAAACAAACACACAGCCAACCTGCGGAATCGTAAAAAAGGTAGGGCGGAATTGAACTTCCGCCTTGAAATGATCGAAACGTTGCAACACCAACACCCAAGGACTCTCGCCGAAGCCAGATGAACCACCAAACTCGAATCCCAACAGCATCCACGATCCAAGGCCAATGGTTGTGACCGACGAACTACTCTGGGCAACCTTGACTTCAAGCTTCACTTTTGATGACCATTCGATTCCATGAACGAAAGCGACTTTTACGCGTAGTCACTCGATCCACTGATGCAACTTTTAAATCCAGAAAGGTTTTGAATGCTTTCTGTTACGAACCGGCGAGATAGTTAACAAACAAACCGGGGTGATAGGTTACACTTTTGAGCACGATGGCTTGGAAAAATGTAACTGTTACGAACTTTTGTGTGATCATAAAAACGCCCAAAATGGCATCGTAGGGAATTTGGAAAGATTGCCGAACTGGCATCCCAATTTGTTTCCAATGGTGTTTCTCCGAAGAAACTCCTGCGGAATCGCTTCGCCAGCGTGGATCTTCGCTTTCGCGAAAAGCAGTGCCACGCTCTGGTCGCCTTGTCCGCCATAGCCTTAGCAAAGGAGGAAGCGTTAGGATGACGGAGGCACTTTTGCATTTTCTGATTTCCTGGAAGTTCTCTTTTTCCACGCAGTTGTCATAAGCCCTCGTTTCCAGCATTTTCTCCACCGAAAAACCAAACTAGCGTCATAACCTTACGACGCCAGTGTCACTTTCAGGATGCTTATCAGCAGTCTATGGCGCGGTGGTATCGCGCAAAGCCCATGGGGTGCAGGCAAGCCCGCCTTGGACGAAGAAGTCGATGCTATTTCCGGCCATGTTGCGTCGCGGCCAGCGCCAGTAACTTTCTTTGGGTCAGGCGTTCGGGATAAGCGGTCAGCTCGAAATTACCTGCTTCCCTAGACGTAAGACGCAGGTGGCGTTTTTGAAGCAAAGGAACCAGGGCGGCCTGCCGCGCCGCTCGCTTTCCGGTTTGCTTGTATAGGAAACTCAAAAGAGTAAACATATTAACGGCGACTATGGCTATGATAATCCGTTTCCTTTTCCTTTGCGTAATGTGTGGACTCCACATGATAGTGCTTGCGGGTTGTGTCTCCGGTTCGCCAAAACTTACCGTACGCGACTCGCGTGTAGTTGGCAATGAACTGCGCCTTACGGTCGAAACCTCCGTTTCGCACAGTACGTTTACATCGCATGGCAGTACGGTTTCGGATGTCGCGTCATATTGCGTACTCGTTGACTTAAAAAGTTCTACGCCTTTGGCCCACCGATCGCGCGTGATCGGACCACTCTACAACTACACTGCTGAACGGTCTGATATGGCTTACAACGGGGTCGACTTCACGGAACGAGACCGGCAGGCGCGTGCGGCCACTCCGCGAATCTTTTTCGACGACCTGGGAGAATTGGTTCGACTGAAAGCCGCTGGCGCTCGCTATCAGCGTGAGCAGCTCGACTTTGCATCGCGCCCACCGCGCTGGCAGGCAGTGGACATGCAGTCACTGCCAGCGCTCTCACTGTGGCGCACGATATTCAGCAGCTCCGGTCGATGGGCCATGGATTATGAACTTGACGTGCCACACCTCTACGACATGCGCACGGGAGAACAAAAAGCCGATCCATGGTTGGAGGCCGCTTTCATTGATTACCGATCTCGTGCCAGGACGAATGGGACCCTGGCCAACGCCAGGTTATGGTTGAATGACGACTTGACTCACCTAGTCGTCACTCCCTTGGCTGGATTTGTCGCTCGCGACGGAACACCCAGCACATTTGAAAATGTCGGCAGGCAGTTCAACGCTGACGACTATGCACTGGACTACGTGCGACCTGATTCCCAATCGCGCGTAGTCCCAACACATTTTGGAATGGATGGCGGAACACATGCGCTAGCGGGGGGGCTTTTTATGATCAACGGCGAGCCGCTCTTGCTTCATGGTGCCAGCGGCACCGCCAACCTTTCTAAATTGAATGGAGAGACGGCATTTCATTCCCCTCGGCTGACTGATATTCCAGGCCGGATAAGGTCTTCGAAAGGCCGTAACTCAAGGCTTTCAGATGAAGAATTCGAGAAGTTGGCCAGCGTCTATCATTTCCAGAAGATTTTTGATCAGCCTGAAAGCAAACGTCTCGTGTTTCTCGAATACGACCCCAAAGAATTCACGCCATACATAAATTTTGTTTGGGGATCAGTTGACGTAATTGCCTGGTATTATCAAGAAGGTAGAATTGAGTATCAACGACTGAACTTGAAGGACGTATTCAGCTCCCGGTCTGGCCGGTATCACGCATCGAATGCCGAAGATATTGCTGAATGACTCCCCATTTCAGATGGCAGAATTTTGACCCGCCTCTTCATGAATGCTCGCTCCGACAAGACGGTGGATCGAAGGAAAGGCAGCTATGAAAAACTGAAAAGGCCATTGCGTGCATCAAAAAACCTGACATGAAGCAGGCACCTCAGAGTGGCCGGTTTTGATCCGATCCCGACTGCTGGTTTTGAAGTGACCGGTGACTCCATTCTGCTGATGCGACAGTTCCGTGAAATATTATCCGCTTGAGTTTTCAGAGTTTCCCACTGCACTTGCTCAATAATCATGATGATAAGCCGACCTACCAAAATACCTCCTCTTTGGGTTATTCCTTCTGATCTGATTCCCGGAAATAGGGCGTTACTCTTTGAAGCACTGTTAAAAGCACATACTGGTTGCGAGACTTGGATTCTGGATGGCAAAGCACTGGCATACTCATTTCCTGATATATTTGTTGATCGGGGTTTTTCGTTGGATTATCCAAAACAGCTTTCAAAAACTCGACGTGTTGACCGATTGTTACGCGACAATTCCATCGATATTTGTAGCGCCGCGGTAATAGATATTCCGGATGAAAAGTATTGGGTTACAATGTGCATGTCGCCTAATGAATCTGAATCCCTCACCTGCGTGCATTTTAAAAACAAACTTGATAATTTTCATCCATTTTCATTTAGAGCGTACTCACGTTTTCGATTGTCTAAGTCAGCTCGGATCGAACTTAGATCCTTTCTTGAGGAATGGATCACGATTCGGACGACAAATCATTTATTCACTGAATTAATGGATTTAGGCTTGGTTACGATTGAGTCCTATACAAGTCCTGGAGACTGTAATAGCTCCCCTAGAGATGGTTTTACATTGTCGTGTTCTTCCTATGTACCTTGCACGTGGCCCTGGATAGATTTCTATTTACAGATGCGAAACCGATTTCAACCAAAAGAGAGGCTATCGTTAGAGTTTTTTAACTCTTTTGACTGATAGTTCGGCTACTGAAGTGTTACGGTCGGGTATGCCCTTTGACGCAAATTGCACTGGATACATGGGCAAACGATTGTTTGTCTTGCCATATTATGCCAATGGTTGGGGGTTCGAGGACGGTAACTCGACGTCTGTTCCTACTGAGAGTATCGGTCCGGCGCCTTTTGACATGGTTCTTACTGAATTTGTTTATCGCCAAGCGCAAATCGTGGGTGCCGTCGGGAGGATACAAGGGCCACAGCACAAATACGATGGAAAGTGGGTAGCGTTTTGCCTGAGATTCTTGGGAAATTGCAACTTCACCACATCTCTGGGACATTCCATGATTTGGATTGCGAGGGACAAGCCAGTTGCCAAAGCCGATTCGTCCGATGCAGTTTACTATTGGATCGAGATGGAAAACGCTCCTCCCAAATTGGTGGGGTATGGAGATGTCTCTGAATCAAAGGAGTGGGTCAAAGAACTGTATGAGAGGACTATAAAGACGCGAAAAGACGTAATGGGCTGACGCAAAGACAAACTGCTCTGCTTTGACCTGGGCGATTTTAATCTCGGCGACGAAAGGCAGATCGTGGCGCAGATTGGCGTAACGGGCGTGGTCGGTTTTGATGGCGGCGGTTTTTCCGTCCTGGAGCAGGCGGAGGAAATCGCGCCGCCGCCAACAGGTGAGGGTCACGTCATGGGTGGAGAAAAGAAGCTGGAGGCGGCCATGCGGCACCAAGTCCAATAAGTCCAATAAGCGTAGAATCAGCTGATCAAATCGATCGATGTTGCCAATATCGCCACTCCAGGAGGCCGATGAAACGGCACGGCATCATGACCAGCAACCAGATATTGGAGGATTGGGGCAAACCTCTGGGCGACGTGCCCACTGTCGGCGCGATCTTGGACCGGTGCCTGCACCACGCCCAGACACGGCCTGGAGCTACCGGCTCAAAGACAAGGTTGCGGTGGCCAGAAAAGAACAGAAGCACAAAGCCAAATCAAGCGAACCTTTGACCGCAGAACCGGCGAGCTGAATGGCTCTCTATCCGGTTCGGCTCATTTTACCTCGCTACTGTGAACGGTTTGATGCAGGTGGATCGGGCGGTGGTCATCGGGAGTCGGGATTTTTATGTTTTAATAAACGAACCGGCAGTTGTATTATTCAGATAAGGAAACTCGATGAAGCCGTCGTTCATGCAACACTTTTTTGCGCAGAATTGGCCAGTTAAAATTTGGTTGTCTGTCGTCGCGTTGGGTAGTATTTTCCTGGCTGGGGAAGCTTGTGAGCCAAGCCTCTCATCGTTGCGCGACTGGCACTTCCTTATTTTATTCGGCAGCGTCATTCTTTTGGCACCGATTTTCACCTGTTACACGTCTTTACTTTTCGTATGGGTTATCCTCGGCCCCCTTTATCAAGCTCGCGGGCGCATGAACGGTGCACCTTTTCAGCCGGGCGATAAGGTTCGGATCTTAGTTAGACCTAATCGCGGACGCGTGGTCCCAGTTGAGGTAGTTGGGAAGAGCGCGGTCAGGTATGCTTGGAATTGGGTAGGCCTAGAAATAAGGGCGTTCAATTCGCCTTCTCCCATACCCAAGTTTGTCGTGACCTGCTACCTCACGAAAGATCCCTCCATCCGGCAGATATGAAATAGTTGAAAAGGCATTTCTTGAGTCAACTAACCTGATATGAAAGTCCGCGCTCAGACTGGCCGATTCTGAAGTGCCCGCGAGTGGCTGGTTTTGAACTGCCCGGCGACACCGATCCACTTAGGAATTGTATAAAGCCTGCTAAATGAACAACCATCCCGCCCAAAACCTCCGAGTTCCACACTAAAATTCTCCGAAACGTTTGTGTTTCCTTTCTTTCCAGCCATCTAAACCAGGTTTTCATTTGTAAATGCTTCCAATCAAAGCGTTTATGCAAAGTTAAAATATTTCTAACTATTTTGAAGGTAGCCCCGTAGATGTCCTACCCACTTTGCTAGGATTGATCCGTAAATGTGAAATCAACAAATCTATAAACAAATATAAACAATCCTATGAAAACCGAACTCCTCGAAAAGATCCTCCAGCTCCGCTCTCAAGGGCGCGCCCACCATCAAATCGCTCAGATCACCGGCTTCTGCACCCGCACC
>JAQGOU010000652.1 GCA_028293445.1 Verrucomicrobiales bacterium
CTTCGGACGCCGCAACCTACACCGTCGACGTCAGCAACAGTTTCAGTTCGGCAACCAGTGCCAATGCCGTGCTGACGCTGATTGTGCCGCCCACGATCACGACTCAGCCTTCGAGCCGCACGAATAATTACGGCACTACCGCTACCTTCACGGTTGCGGCGAGTGGAACCAGTCTTTCCTTCCAATGGCAAAAGAATGCCGTGAACCTCGCCAATGGCGGGAACGTTTCCGGGGTGACGACGGCGACTCTCTCTTTGACCAGTGTAACCCAGAGTGATGCGGCGACGTATCGAGTGGTCGTCACGAATTCCGCAGGCAGCGTGACAAGTGCGAACGCGACGTTGACCGTCATCGATCCAGTGATCACCACGCAGCCACAAAGCATCGCGGCTCCCGCTGGCGGGAATGCGACATTTTCGGTGACCGCCATTGGAACAGCATCGCTGAAGTATCAGTGGAAGAAGACGGGTGTCGCCATTTCTGGTGCGACGAATTCGGCGCTCACATTGCTCAACGTGCAAAATGTTGATGTCGCCAATTACACGGTGGTCGTAAGCAACAGCGTGAGCTCCGTGACCAGCGCCACCGCCACACTGACCGTGAATAATCCGCCGACCATCACACTCGGGACCGCCCGTGTCACCGAGCCGATTGCGAATTTCGAAAGTTTCACCAATGGCACCGCGAACGGCACGGTACTGTTTCGCGCGCCGATTTATTCGCCGACCACAGGAGGGTTCATTGATAGCTCGACGAATTATGCAACCGTGACGACGAGCTTCCCTTCCGGCAACGCACGCGCCGCCACCAAAGTTTTGAAAGCGGGTTGGGGTTTTGCCACCGGCCCAACCAATCCATGGGTGCGACTGACGACCTCCAATCCGACGGATCTTCCGAACCCAACGATCTATCTGGATAAGATTTTCCGCTTCGACATTTATTCCACCAAGTCGTTGAAGGTCGGCGTGGGCGCCCGCGAAACAGCGACAACGGCAGACATAGGCGCGAATGGAGGAACGAGTGGTCTCATCGAGTTTGTTGGCGTGACGAATGTCGTCAGCACGTCGCCGTTTCCAAACCGCATCGTAAACGCCAGCAACTGGGCGACGCTCGAGTTCAATTTTCCGACGGAGCCGGTCATGGCTTTCACGGGCGACGGCATTCTCGCCACTGGCAAAGGGGTGCTCGAAGATCTGGCCCTCGTTCCAAACGGAGGCATGGGTGCGTACAGTATTTACGTCGATAATTTTGAGGTGGCCACGACGAGCGCGTTGCCGGGGACTCTTTCGATGAATACCGGCAGCACGTTAACTTTCACTGCCACCGCGACTGACCCGGATCTACCGGCGCAGACATTGACCTTTAGTCTGGATGCGGGTGCGCCGACTGGGGCGAGCATTTCTGGGACAACCGGCGCCTTCACCTGGACCCCGACAACAGGACAAGCGAACACGACCAATATTATTTCCGTGCGCGTGAAGGACAATGGCGCAGGTCTTCTCAGCGATGTAAAAACTTTCACGGTGATGGTCACGAGCGATCCGTTCTCCGCGCAAGGGGCGCAACGGGTCGGCGCCGTGGCCGCGAGCGAGAGCGTGAAGTTGCAATGGGACGCGATCGCCGGAAGGACTTATCAATTACAATACAAAACCAATTTGAATGAAGCGACCTGGCAAAATGGGAGCATCATTACGGCGACACACACACCAATGTCGATTCAAGTGAGCGATGAAGCGCGGTTCTATCGGATCGTGGAGTTGAATACGACCGATAGCCTTAACGAGTAGAGCATCGACCGACTCAAACCGTGCGTTGATCCTGTAACATCCAACACTTACTTGATGTAATATCCGGAAACTTTCCAAACGCCGTCTTCCAGCATCGGTGTGACCGTTTCTACCGCGCCGCCCTTATTCTCGAAATCGGTTTTGAACTGAATGATCACGTACTCCCCCTTTGGTGCATTGGGGATCGTTGTCATGTAATCGGCACTGATGAGTTCCCGCTTCTGCAATTTTCCCAGTGGCTCGCGCACCGGCTTGACCATCGTCCCCCATCCCACGGGCGTTAATTTCAATTTAAAGGGGGCGGCCGACTTGTCCCAGCTTTCTGAATAACGAGCGTCGTCGATCAACTTCAGCCACGCGCGCGCCGACTCCGTTGCCGCCTGTTCCGCCTTGGCTTGAGCCGGATCCTTTTTAGCGCAACCGACCAAAGCAATCGAGAGCAACACGAACAAGAGTGCATAGGTTTTCATAGTTATTTTCTTCTGCGAAGGTTAGGAAACGACCGCTTTATCCGGGCCCTGTCTCTTATAGATCAGATACGAGTAGACAGTGGTGAACAGCGCCACGCCGATGGTGATCGGAAGGAGGACGCAATAAATGTAGAGTGCGAGCGGCACCACAAACGAAAGCACGATCATCAGCAATCCTCCCGCCACGAACAAACCACCGCCGACGCGGTGTGTCCTGGCCCAGACTTCTTTCGATTCCAAGGTCCACGGCGTTCGGATCCCGATCAAATAGTTCGGTCGCAGTTTGGTCATCAGGTTGCCCAACACGACGAAAAGCATCGCCACCCCAATGTTCATGATATGGGTGAACTGCGAATTGTCTTTGAACATCCCGAGCGCCGCCGCCAGCATCGCGCACGACGTCACCGCAACAAACAGCGTTATCCCAAGGCGCAGCGTCCGCACCGTGCGCCACAAACTGGCCCGCATATCTCCCTCTAGTTTTCTGAGTTTGGGATCAATGAGCGGAAGCAGTCCCATCAGGAGAGCCGCCAGCACATTGATGCAGGGCAGCAGCAACATGCCAAAAGTTTTTTTCTCCATTCCATCTACCTGGCCGCGGGCGTTCCAATGAATCGGCACCCAGCCCGGAATTCTATCCCAGAGCAGGGCGACGGCGCAAAAGGGCACCGCCAGGATGAGGAGTTGCAGCCATTCCTTTTTGAGATTTACGGCTTTCATGTTTTTTCCCTTTCTTCTTCCTGGAGAGATCCATCAACCACGACAGACATTCATCGAGCACCGTGGTGTTGATGGAATAAGTGATGAACTGCCCCTCTTTGACGGAAACAATCAGATCCGCCTGTCGGAGCAGATCAAGGTGATGAGAGATACTCGGCTTACTAATATTAAACTGGTCAGCAATCTCCCCGGCGTTCAAATCCCTGGCGCGCAGCAGATCAAGAATCTTCCGTCGCGTCGGATCATTCAATGCTTTGAAAACCTTGTCCATCGTACCCTTCGATATTTAGACAATTATCTAAATACACCCGCCCGTCAAGTGGTTTTCAACTCCCCGTGCACCGGGACGCATCTTGCCACCCACCACCATGGTGGGGCGGACGCTGCTGCGCCGCCCAAATTTTCAAAAACGAGGGAACCGATGTTTTTGTCTGCACGTACTTCCTATTCGTTATAGCGATTGCCATAAATAAGGGCGTGTTGCCCAAAGCAAAACTGGTGGGGAGAGCCGAACCGCGAGCGGTTCCGGCAACTATATAGTTCTGACTTCCCCGCGAGCCCTAATTCGAGCAAAGCGAGGCGAGCGCAGCGAGAGTCACCCTCTTAAACCTTAGCAAATACTCGCTTTGCTCGCGCCGACTCCGTCGACAGTCAGGGCTCGCGTGGACTCTCGCCCCACCGATTTTGAAAACTGCGTTTGGGCAATACACCCATAATTTCCGGATAGATCGGAACAGAAAGCCAAACCTCACCCAGTTATAGCGACTGCCAGAAGTAATTTCCGGATAGATTGAAACGGAGCGCGGCTGTGTCCCGCTTAGTGGGACCAGCCGGAGACGCCAACCAAAGATTAGGTTTTTATTGCCAAGGAACGCTTTTGAAAAAATTGAAAGCGAAGGTTTGGTCGATGCACTCACCCTCACCCTAGCCCTCTCCCGCTGGGAGAGGGGATCGGAGGGCCTTGGGTTGCACGGGGTCTCCGACAGCATGGACGCCCTGGCGCGGACTGAATGGTTTAAAAGGACGCAGGCGCAGGTCCCCTCTCCCAGCGGGAGAGGGCTAGGGTGAGGGAGAAAATGCTCCCGTATCGACGTTTCTATTCATCGACGAAGCTGGTTCCTTGGCAGCAGGTACGCACGACTGCACGCGTTAGAAAAAAGGAAAATCTCGGCGTATTTGACGTCGCTGCGGCTGGTGCGTTGCACACAGCCGCGGTCCGTTACGCTTCGGTCTATCCGGAAACTTCTTTTGGCAACCGGTATAGAACAGAGATCGGCGACACCGCTTTGCGGATGCTGTCCACTCTCCTGGGAAGGAGAGGTCAGGGTGAGGTTGCTTCTTTTCGGAAATTACTTTGGTATCCGATATATGCAACTGAATCGAACTGACTCGACCAGGTTCTCAAAAGCGCAGGGGCTCCTAAGCCGCATCGTGGCAACCTGCATTACCGCCTGGATGTTCGGGACTTTTTGCTCAGCCGCCGAACTACCTCATGTTCCGGAACCCAAACCTCTCGACTGGCGACATGAGGAAACCCGACGCTTCCCCGCCGTGGATGCGCAGCAGGGAGTAGCCGTGGATGGCCAGTTCTTCTACACCATCTCCACCCATGCCCTCGGAAAGTATCGCAAAGATACCGGCGAGCGCGTGGGCGGTTGGGAAGGTCCCAAAGAGGGCCCCATCAAACATCTCAATGCCGGTGTCGTCGTCGATGGACTTCTCTACTGTGCCCAGTCGAACTATCCGGAGCAGCCACCCGTCAGCTCCGTAGAAATCTGGAACCCCAAAACGATGAAGCACGTGAACACCCACAGCTTTGGCCGTTACGAAGGTTCCTTGACCTGGATAACTCGACGCAACAAGAACTGGATCGCCTGTTTTGCCCACTACGCCAAGGAAGGTTCCGAGCTGGGCAATCCCTCCTTAACTCAGGTCGTGGAGTTTGATGATCATTGGCGACGTGTGGGCGGTTGGATCTTCCCCGAGAAACTGATCAAACGTTTTGCCGGACGCAGCGCTTCCGGCGGCGCCTTCGGTCCCGGTGGATTCCTCTTCGTCACCGGCCACGACGCCAAAGAACTCTACGTTCTTTCTATTCCCGACACCGGTTCCGTCTTGAACTGGGAGAACACCATCCCCATCAGTGCCGAAGGCCAATCCTTCTCCTGGGATCCCACTCAACCGAACGCATTCTATTCCATTTCCCGCCGCACCAAAGAAGTGATCGCCTCACGCATTGTTCCAGTTTCTGCTAAGCAGTGAGGCAAGCTGATAAACAATGGCGCCGTAGTTAAGCCCGAGGGGTTAAAGCAACTATCAAGTTCTGACTCGAGCCCTGACTAAATTCCCCACTCCACGGACGAACTCCCAAAACAATTACTCTGACACCTTGCCGTCAGGTCGAACGAGAATCTCCACCGGTTCACCCGTAGTGCCATAGGCACGACCCGATAATAGCCCCGGTTTTCAAACCGGGGTAAAAGTCCAAAACCAAATAATCACTCTGCCGCAGGCGCGAGCACAGCGAGTTTCAAAAAAGACATTTAAACCACGAACCACGCGAAAGGGAAAACACATGGTGCCTGCACGTCGTCTTTTGAATACTTGACACCCCGGCCTGCTCCGGTTTATAGCCTTCTCCTCCCCCCAACGGCATCAGGATCAACACATTAACCGTACTCACCGGAAAAGATTCATCATGAAAACAAAACAAAACCTCGTCGGATTGCGTCAGTCACCAGGGCGGTTCAGAGCACTCTCGACTGCTCTCCTGTTATGCGGCCTTTTTCTCCTGTCTGTCGCCTCGGGTTGGGCCAAACACATTCAGTTCTATAATCATAGTCCCGACATCATTGAAGCTGCGATTGAGTTCGATTCCGCCACGATCAACCCCGGCGACTCTGCGACCCTCTACGTCTCGGAAGATGGCTACTCTCTGGTCTGGGGACCGGTCGGCACCGGCTACCCTTACAACACGGCCGGCGAAGTGGTTTACGAAGACACCAAAGTTTCCTACTTCGGCTTCGAAGATTTCCCACGCTTCTCGCAATACCACCTGAACAACGGAAATTGGGTCCTCGATTACTCCAACATCTGGACGATCGAATTCCAAAACCACAGTCAGGACACTGTCGAACTCGGAATCGAATATGATTACGCCGTCGTTGGTCCCGGCGAAACGACCACCGTGAGCGTCTCGAGCGGAGGCTATTCTCTCCTCTGGGGACCCGTTGGCACCGGGATGCCGTACAACACCGCGGGCGAAGTTACTTACGAGACCACCAAAGTTTTGTACTTCGGCTTCGAAGATTTTCCGCGCTTCACGCAATATCATAAGGTCAATGGAAACTGGGTCATCGATTACTCCAACATATGGACGATCGAATTCCAAAACCACAGTCAGGACACTGTCGAACTCGGAATCGAGTTTGATTACGCCACCGTCGGTCCCGGCGAAACCACGACCGTGAGCGTCTCCAGCGGAGGCTACTCTCTCCTCTGGGGACCGGTTGGCACCGGGATGCCGTACAACACCGCGGGCGAAGTTACTTACGAGACCACCAAAGT
>JAQGOU010000658.1 GCA_028293445.1 Verrucomicrobiales bacterium
TACCGCGTTGTTTGCAGCCCTCGCAAACGCGCGAGCGTCCTTGGAGTGCGCCTGCCCTCTGGCGCTTTCCCCCCGCTTACTTCACCCACTTTTAAATCATGCCTCGCGAGTGGGAAATGCACCCAAAACTCCACCCGGATTCGCTTCACCAACGAGCCGCTTCCGCCACCGTTTAACTTGGTATTTCCCTTGCTACACGCTTCTCAACAGACGACCGGCGCATTTTAGAGCAAATTCCCCAAAAACCCTGATTCCGAAGGCTTTCTACACGAAAAGATAAAAATTCTGGTTCCCGGAAAAGTCGGAATTTATTTGTGGGAGAAATTCCGGAACCCCAAATGAGCGGCGAAAGTTTCTGGAGCGTTTCGGACAAACCCGGCGACCCGGAAAAAGTTTCTGGAGGGTTTCCGGGAAACCGGAGAGGTCGGAAATTATTTCTGCTGACTCTTCCGGGTCCTCGGCGACCCGGAAAACATGTGGGAAGGTTTTCCAGCTTCCGGAAAAGTTGGCCATTATTTGTGGAGAGTCGCCGGGTTTCCGGAAAACCCTCCACAAATGTTTTTGCGGAGTCCGGATTCCGCAAAAACGCTCCAGAAACTAGTGCCGCCTTTTCCGGAAGCCCGAAAACGTCCCAAAAACGCCGGGACGATTTTGGTATTTGCCGCTCATTTACCCCACGAGAAATCCAGCTTTGGGAGATCTGAAAACCTCCGAAAAACAAAGTGGGAGGAAATCCGGGAAACGCAATGAACGCCCCGCGACCTGCGCCCTCTTTTTTCTGAACTCAAAACGGCAAAAATGAAGCATTGAACCTCCTGCGGTAACCGCAAGAAGCGAGGCACTCGTTTCCGGAGACAGCAGGCTGGCCGCAGAGCCAAAACCAATCGACACCACGACTTCGGCTCACTAGGCTCCTTTCCCATGAACGGTGATATATCTCAATCCTTGGGTATACCCAACTGTTAGGCCTTGCATCCAAAGCATGTCGTTTCAAACGAAATTTCTAATTTTGCTATCCGCAGCGACTGCTACTTCTTGCGTTGCTCTCATCTGCTTTTGTTTGCTGCGAGGACTGAGGAGTGGCGCGATGATTATTGCATCAACTAAGTCAGGTCGGGTGAGTAAGATCTACCGTAATGAGGACCCGGTTGCTTACTGGTTCATGGTCCTATTTTGGCTTGTAGTGATTGTGATGATCGTTTTGTTATCGATCAATCGAATATATGACCTACGGTTATCAGCCTAACCACAGCGCTCCAGCCAAGCCCGTGGGCCGCTTTTCGTTCCGCTGCGCGGTTCACGTTTGTTGACACGGGCTGGCTGAACTGGTTTCGTTCGGCCGTCATGCGCTCAGAGACTTCTCAATTGCTTTCGGAGATAAAGAGCACCGAATTATTCAGCAATCTTGGCCGCCCGCCGGCACTGCATCACAGATTCGTCTCGTCATGGGACGAGGCATTGGAGTCATGCAATTCCGCGCCATGGGACGCGCTTCAGTTGATGACTCACAATCGAGATGTCAACCGAGCGAACGAACTTAACTGGCACAGATTCCAGGAGTGGAATCCGATCTGCGAGATACTGCGGCCAGAGGTTCTCCACATCACCGAGAAGGCCATAGCGCGAGTAGCCTCCACCCGGAAAGTCCCAGACCAATTCCGTCATTCCGTTTCATGGGACTTGTTGCACATTCTTCTGGAGCGAGAGTTCGAGGATGTGATGCCACCGTTCTTTTACGTGCCGGTGTTGTGGCCCATTTACGGCTCCGGGCATTTTCCTTGTGCCTGGACCGGGCCACAACTTGATACGGACTGGTCAGCCAGTCGAAAACCCATTCCCGACGGCGAGGTTTTGATTTACTGATGTATTCACGGCCTAACCAGCGCGCTCCAGCCAAGCCCGTGGGCCGTTCTCGGTTCCGCTTCGCGGTTCACGTTTGTTGACACGGGCTGGTTGGGCTGGTTTTGTTAGACCTCATGAAGCGCATCCCCGTTAGTAAACTATTCGCCTTTGCCGGATGGGTGCTCTGGCCGATTGTGCTTTCATTGCCGTTCGTGTCCTACCGGATCACGTCGCGGATGAGCATGGAGGCTTGGGCAAGCTATGCCGGAAAGCTCCAGGCGCGAATCTGGTTCCAGGAGAACCACTATCGATTGCTGGAGTTGTCACCCGATGAGAAGAATAAGTTCACTGGCCGGAAGGACGGTGAGTTCGAGATCTGGACGTGGACACATTACACTAATTCCAGTTGGCTGGTGGCGGAGAGTGCTGATCGAGAGTTTGTGGATGCATTCAATCACCGGATGAGACAATTATGGGACCGGAAGCAGAACGACCAAAAGTAGGTCTAACCAGAGCGCTGCCGCCAAGCCCGTGGACCGCTCTTCGTTCCGCTGCGCGGTTCACGTTTGTTGACACGGGCTGGCTGGGCTGATTTGTTAGGCCGCTCGGTAACCGATGCAACTTCTAGGGGAATCGTCACTCGCCGTCTGAGAATCCAGCTGCTAGGGTCGTCCGATAGTTATATGCCAGTTGGAATTAAAAACTTTGCCCCGGCACACTTTATCAACCGCGAGTTGAGCTGGCTGGAATTCAATCAACGCGTCCTGAATGAAGCCTTGGATACCAAGAATCCGCTCCTCGAACGGGTGAAGTTCTTTTGTATCACTAGTTCCAACCTGGATGAATTCTTCGAAGTCCGCGTCGCCGGTTTGAAACAACAAATCGAAAGCGATGTCGTCGAACGGAGCATCGACGGGTTGACCTCCTCGGAAGCCTTTCGGGTGGTCACGAGGCGGGTGCGTCGCATGGTGGAACAACAATACCGTTGCTGGCGCGAACAGCTGAAGCCATCGCTCGCCGAACATGGCATCCGGTTTATCGAACTCAAGGACCTCAACGCGGTCGACGCCAAGTGGCTGGAACATTTCTATCGCACGCAAATCCGGCCGGTTCTCACTCCACTCGCAATTGATCCGGCGCATCCATTCCCGCAACTACTCAACAAATCGTTGAACATCATCGTTCAACTGGAAATGCATCGGGCAGGCGAACCGTTGAAACATCTGGCGATCGTCCAAGTACCGCGGGTTCTTCCGCGATTGGTAAAATTACCACGAGCCGATGGTCTCCAGGATTACCTTCATCTGGGACGGGTCATCGGACACTTTCTCGGTGATTTGTTTCCCGGCACCAAGATTCTCGGTTACTGGCACTTTCGCGTGACGCGGAACAGCGAGCTTTACATCGATGAAGAGGAAGCGGCGAACCTGCTCAAGGCGGTTGAGAACGAACTGCACAACCGGCGCAAAGGCGACGCCGTCCGCCTGGAACTGGATAACGATTGTCCCGCATCCATTCGCGATGCGCTGCTCGGAACGCTCCGCCTGACGGATGATGATCTCTATATCATCGATGGCCCACTGAACCCGACGCGGCTCATGGCGATTTATGAAGGGGATCATTCGCCGGAATTGCGTGACCCGCCTTTTGTCGCGCCAGTAGCAGCGGCGTTGCGCGGTGAAACGGATTTTTTCGCAACGATCCGGGAGCGGGATATCCTGTTGCATCATCCCTTCGAGAATTTTAATAGCGTCGTCGAGTTACTGGAGCAGGCGGCCGAGGATACGAAGGTTCTCGCCATCAAACAGACGCTCTATCGCACGGGCGGCTATCCACGCATCGTCGGTGCGCTCATGAAAGCAGTGAACAACGGCAAACAAGTCACGGCCGTGGTGGAACTGCGCGCGCGCTTCGATGAAGCCAACAACATTCAGTGGGCACGCAAACTCGAAGAAGCCGGCGTGCATGTGGTCTATGGTCTCGTGGGTTATAAAATCCACGGCAAGATGTGCCTGATCGTGCGCAAGGACGACGACATGATTCGTCGCTACGTCCACATGAGCAGCGGTAATTACAATCCAACCACGTCGCGTATTTATACGGATGTCGGTTTACTCACCTGTCGTCCAGCCTTCGGTGAAGATGCGACGAACCTGTTCAATTTATTAACCGGCGTCTGCCAGTTTCAAGAGACACGCAAGATTCTGGTCGCCCCCTTTCAATTGCATGAGCGGATGCTCACGCTGATTCAGCGTGAAAGTGAGAACGCCCGCAAAGGCCTCCCGGCGCGGATCATTGCCAAGATGAATTCTTTGGTGGACCAGAAAATCATCGAGGCACTCTATCGCGCCTCGCAGGCCGGCGTGAAAATCGATTTGATTGTCCGCGGGATCTGCTGCTTACGACCGCAAGTAAAGGGGATCAGCGACAACATTACGGTGCGCAGCATTGTGGATCGCTTCCTGGAACACAGCCGCATTTTCTATTTCGAAAATGCGTGTCAGCCGGAAATCTTCATCGGCAGCGCTGACTGGATGCCGCGCAATTTCTTTCGACGCATTGAATTCGTCTTCCCCATCGAAGACGGCAACCTGCGCGAGCGGGTCAAAAGCGAAATCCTGGACATCAGTCTTGCCGACACGGCGAAAGCAAATCACTTAAAGGAAGACGGAACCTATGCCAGGAACACCCCTCGAAAGGGAGGCCCGTCGCGGCGAAGTCAGGTTGTCTTCGTGTCGATGGCCTTGAGTGCTTCGGAAATCAACACCCACAAGGCGACAACGAAAACAAAGTATCCCAAAGTGAAACTCGCCAAGGGTCCGTTGGCTAAATAAAATCTTTGTCGCACTGCTCGTGATGAAAACATTTGCTGAACTAAATTTTCCGGGACGCTTGATCGCCGTCGAGGGCATTGACGGCTCGGGAAAATCCACCCAGATCTATCTGCTGAAACGATGGCTTGAAACGCAAGGGCTGAAGGTCTTCTTCAGCGAATGGAATTCATCCGAACTCGTT
>JAQGOU010000009.1 GCA_028293445.1 Verrucomicrobiales bacterium
ACTTCATATTCCGGATGCAGTCCGAGGAAGCCTTGCATGCGCTCCACGATCGGCAGCAGCTCCACCGGCGTGCGCGGACTTTCCAGCGTCCCTTCAAAGCCGGTTCCAGCCCACGCAATCGAATAACGCCGCCCTAACCGCAGCTTCAGCATGTCACGGGTGCCGGTGACAAACATTTGCGCGGTCTCGGTCAGCAACTCGAGCTGGTTTCGATACCTCCCCACTTCGCCGCGACTGTTTTGATAGAGCCGACTGGCTTCGAGCAACGCCTGACGATCCAAAAGGATCACTTCTTGCGTATGATGTTTAATGGGCACGTCAACCTTCCCCGCTCCAAAGGCGGCGATGTCTGCCATGGCGGATAAGGCGTTTAGATTCACTGGTATTTCTGTTTGCATATAGTTTTTGATCTTTCTTTTTAAATTTGTTTTACGGATCAAAAGAATTCGTTCGTTCGTCACGATCCGTTCTCTTGCCATCCATTTATGTCGACCATTATGACAGAGGGGGTATCTACATCGGCGGGGGTAGGGTCAAAATAGTTTCACTTTTTTTCGAGACGCCTTTTTACCTGTTGATGAACTACTTACGTAGAAAAAGCCGTTCTAAATCCAAAATAGACGTAAATTATATCGCTCGGACTCCCAAAATTCGCTCTCCATCCGCCACAACCGATTTCCGCCTCTCGAAAAACCGATTTTGCTCCCAACATCCCTTTTCCGAGTCCCGGAACCCCTGTTTCGGGCCGAAAACCTCCATTCCGATTTCCGGAAAAACGTTTTTTGGCCAAAAAACCTTTTTCCGGAATTTGAAAAATCGATTTTGGACGCCGAACCGCTCTCCCGGAAACCGGAACGTCAACTTTTAACCCAAAAACGATTCTCCGGAATCCGGAGTGGCGGTTTTGGATGGAAAAACATTCGCCCGAGTTCCGGAAAACAGGTTTGCGGAGCGGAGTGCATTTTATTGGCGTAAATCGTGGCGCTTTTCTGACTATCCGATGACTCCGCTTAGGCCTATGGCCAATCACCGCGCAACAAGTTCCTGCCAGAGGATCTCATCGGCTTGATTGCGGATGAGAGGAGCGAATCCAAAGCGCAAATACAATCGAATGGCGGCCAGACGCGCGCTGGAGGTAATCAGGTAAGCGTTGGTGTGCTTGAGCTCAATCAATCGGCGACATACCGCGGTCATCAGAACTCCGCCAAGTCCCCTGCCCTGATATTCCGGCACGACGGCCATCCAATGGATTCGACCGAACTTACGCCCGTCAAAGTTATCATCGAACCACGCAGCACCGGTGCCGATGGGATTTCCGGCCGGATCAAGGAGAAAACAGAGGCGTTGCGACAGCCAGGCGGCATTCCGGCCGAAAACGCGCACGAAAGTGTCCGGAGTGATCTGATGAAACTTTTCCGCAGCGCTCTGGATGCGCAACCACGCTGCTTCGTCACCCGATTGAAACCAGCGGATGGAATAACCGACCGGCGGCGCAAAATCCGGAAGATTCTCCAGATTCTCGCGAATCATTTTGATGGTAAGGTTCTTTTCCAACACGAGGCATTCCATTTTCAACCACGAATGGACACGAATAAACACGAATTTGTCAAAAAAACCTTCCACCGTGAAGCCATTTGAAAGAATGCCGTTCTTGTCCTCATTCGACTCGATTCGCGGGCATTCGTGGCTAAATTATCCGTAAAAATCTCTTGTCCGGCTGCAACGTGATCGTTAATTTCTCCGCCACTTATGAAAGTCGAATTCTACGGCCACGTCCGCCAGTACCATAATCTCAAAAAAGAAATTGATGCCAACATCCAGGAAGTCATCGAAAGCGGTCAATACGTTCTCGGGCCCATGCTCAAGCGTTTTGAAGGCGAATTCGCGGCTTACAGCGGCACCAAATACGCCATCGGTCTCGCCAACGGCACCGACGCGATCTGGCTCGCTTTGATGGCTCTCGGCATCGGACCTGGTGACGAATGCATCACGAACGCGAATACTTTCTTCGCGACTGCGGAAGCTGTCTGGATCGCTGGCGCCACCGCCGTGCTGATCGATTGCGACCCGAAGACAAAGTGCATTGATCCGGCCAAGATCGAAGCCGCCATCACTCCGAAGACGAAGGCGATCATCCCTGTCCATCTCTATGGCCAATGCGCCGACATGAAGGCGATCCGCGCGATTGCTGACAAACATAAGCTCTTCGTCATCGAAGACAACGCCCAGGCGATCGGCGCTGCTGGCAATGGTTTCAAAATCGGCGAACTCAGCGACGCGACCGCGACCAGCTTCATCATCCAAAAGAACCTCGGCACCTTCGGTGACAGCGGCGCTTTGGTGACGAACAATCCTGATATCGACGCGAAGGTTCGCAAGTTGCGTAACCATGGTTCCACAGCACGTAACGTGCACAGCTTCGGTTTCAACAGCCGCCTGGACGACATCCACGCCGGCATCCTCAGCGCGAAGCTGAAGGTCATCGACAAGGGCAACGACAGCCGCCGCCGTTTGGCCGATCGTTATACCGCTGGCCTCAAAGGCGCGAAGCATTTCACGTTGCCTTACGTTGTGCCTGGCGCTCGCCACGTGTTCCATTTGTATGTGCTCGACACCAAGGTCGCTTCCAAGCGCGATGGTTTCCTGAAGTTCCTGAATGACGGTGGTATCGATGCGAAGACGCATTACTCCATCGCGATTCACAAGCAGGAAGGCTATCCGTGGGGTAAGAACTCCCGCGAAGTCGGCACGCTCACGAATGCGGAATACAACGCCGCTTCCTGTATCTCTCTCCCAATGTTCCCGGAACTCCGCGACGACGAAGTTGATGCTGTCATTGCGAAGGTCCTCGAATGGGACAAGCTGCAAGGCTAAGAATTACTGGAGTGCCGGAGTGATGTAACCATTGCTCCGGACCTCCGATTACCCGCTAAATCCGGCGCGCCTACTCGCCGGATTTTTTTATTTTAGGATCTGGTTCTGCTCCCGGGCCGTAAGGTGAACTTCGGTGTGGGATTTTCACGCACCATGCGTGATCGGTGAACCAAATGCGCGTTGTGCGCGCACCCAATTAGCTCTTCCACACGTCCCGACCGTCGGTTTCCCCCCATTTTAGATGTGCACCCAAACGCTCATTTGCCGTGGCATACCCGAAGCTGATAAGGTAGAAGCAACAAACGGGAAAACCTCGGGTAACCGTTACTTTTTTTAACACAGGTTTGGAAAGCGTGGTCGTCAATTGCTAGTGTTTGAAAAGCAACCGACATTTGCGCGGATTGGTCCAACAATGAAAAACAACCTACTTCGGGAAATGAAAGGCAACATGGTGTTATTCCGACTGGCTCTGCTGATGCTTCTCACTTGCGCCACACTTCGCGCTGATCTTCTGCAACCCGTCTCAGCGGGCGATCCCTCGCTCGGAGCACCGGTCGGAGGCAATGCCGATTCATTCGCACCGATGGTAAATTCCAATGCAACCCATGTTCTATTTGCCAGCAGCGCGGATAATCTCGTCACGGGAACCAACAGCAGATCCATCCAGCTTTCTTACCCTGCGAAGATCAATGTCTACCTGCGCAACCGGACCAACGGCACCACGCTCTTGATCAGCCAGAACCTGGGCGGATCCGGCGGCGGAAACGGCGATTCACTCCCCGCTGAACTTTCTTCGGACGGCAATCTCGTTTTATTTGAAAGCACTGCCGGCGATCTGGTGTCGAATGACACAAACCTCGTCGGAGACATCTTCCTACGGAATCTCACAGATCAAACGACCACGCGAGTCAGCGTCAGCACAACGGGCGGGAATGCAAACGGTGCGTCGCGAAACGCGTGCATGAGTGCCGACGGTCGTTACGTTGCGTTTGTGAGCGCCGCCAGCAATCTGGTGGCGGGTGATACCAACGGTATCCCGGACATTTTCGTTCGTGACCTGCAAGCCAATACGACGGTATTAGCGAGTGCGGACGCCACCGCTTTTGGTATTTCCAGCAGTTCGGAATCTCCCGAAATCAGCGCTGATGGAAGATATGTCGCCTTTTATAGCACGGCGACAAATCTGATTCCGAACGCTTCGATTTCAGGACATATCTATCTGCGGGACCTGGTGACCTCGACGACTATTCTGGCGAGCACCTATGCCTCCACGGCGCTAAACGCGGTTCTTAACACTACCAGTGCCATTTCTTATAACCATGCGCTGAGCGCAGACGGCAAGTTTGTGGTTTACGAAACCAGTCGTGCAGCAGGCACCCGTAATCCTGGAATCATCTTGCGCTATCATATCGAGGACGGCACAACCGATATTGTCCACACCAATGCCTTTGTCTCGTTCAACACCGCCTACGACAACATTCGCACTCTCGACATCTCGCCGGACGGACGCTTCACCACGTTCCTGGCAAACACGAATGGAAATACTGGCACGACGCGGTGCGTTCAGCTTTGGGATGGCGCAACGAGCACGCTGACTCTTGCCAGTGGCGATCTCAGCAATTCTGTTCCAGCCGGAACAACGTGCGAATGGCCGACCCTGGATGCGAGTGGTCGCTATGTTTTGTTCGCGAACAGCGGATCGGTTCTCACCGCGACCGCTGGCTCGATCTACGTCCGGGATGTCCAACTCGGTACCACCACCGCGATCAACGTCAACGATACGAACGCAATCACATTCAATATTACGAGCATCATTCCGCGGCTCAGTGGAAATGGGCAACTCGCGATCGCCGGTTGCGCGGATCAAGGCGCGTTCGGATCGACACAGAATATATTCGCGTTTGATCTGCAAACCAACGGGACGGAAATGATCAGCTGCCACGCACCCGCTAGCTTTTCTGAAACCGGTAATGGAGCGAGCTTCCTCTCGGCCTGGGGGGTGAGCGACACGGGACGCTACGTTGCCTTTAGTAGCTTCGCCAAAAACCTCGTCGCTAATGACACGAACTCAAACCGCGATGTTCTTGTTCGCGATCTCGCCAGTGGCACAAATGACTTAGTGAGCATCGGGCTAAATGGTGTCGGAGCGAATGGTATGTCGACGGAAGCAGCGATTAGTCCGGACGGTCGGTATGTGGCATTTACCAGCACCGCGACAAATCTCAGCTCGAAAGATGTCAATGGAAGGCTCGACGTATTTGTCGCTGACCGGCAAACCAGAAGTGTCACTTTGGGCAGTATTGCCACGACCGGCACTGCGTCCGGCACCGGGCAATCTTATTCTCCCCGCATTGGTGGCGCCGGTAAGTATCTTCTTTTCAACAGCACCGCGGCAAACGTTGCTGCCGGATCGTTTAGCGGCAGCGTGAACCTTTTCCTCCGAAATCTGCTCACGTCCAACACCATCGCTTTGACCACGACCGGGGTCTTGAGTTCTGACATGACGCCCGACGGTCGTTACATTGTCTTCATTGCCACTGGCAACGTGCTGTATGTCTGGGACACGCAGATTGCCAATCGGATTTATACGAATACAACTCCGTCCATTCTCACGGCGGCCATCAGCCCGGACGGAGCGAGAATCGCCTTTAATACGGCAACTCAGTTGTACGTTTCCTCGCGGCAAACGAATTCAACCTGGGTCGTCTCTACGATCGGAACATCTACCTCACGACCGATGATGAAATTCAGTGCAGATTCCCGGTTTCTCGCCTATTCAACTGCCGCGTCACAAAGCCTGCCCTTGACGGACAGCAATGGCGCTTCCGATGTGTTCCTGTACGATTTTTCCAGTTTGACGAAAACCGGGATCAGCCGCGCCTTCAACAATGCTGCAATGGCCAACGCCGCTTCGGATCAACCGGCCATCAGCGCCGATGGACGTTTTGTTGTCTTCCGCAGCAGCGCGACGAACCTCGTGATGGGCGTGACCAACGGTCTGTCCCAGTTCTTTCTTTACGATCGTGTGCTGGCTACGAACACACTCTTAACAGCGAACAGCGTCGGCACCGGAGGAAACAGTCTATCGTTATTGCCGGTGTTTAGTGGAGACGGCCGAACCATCATTTGTTCGAGTTGGTCATCCGATATCGCTACGCAGGATTTCAATCAGACCGGAGATTTATTCGCATTTAACTTTTTGTACACCAGCGTGAGCTTCAACACTGTCGGGGGCCCCATCATTTCCTGGCCCGCAGTTGCGGGGCGTGATTATCAGGTGCAATTCAAAGACAATCTCGAAGATCCATTGTGGCAACCGCTTAATGGCAGTGTCGTCGTTTCTGGAAACACCGCGACGCTACAAGATGTCACGGCGGCGGGACTACACCGGTTTTATCGCGTCATTAGCTTTTAATTTTACTTGTTATGTATCTCACTCAAAAACAGGCGAAGGTTTCAAAAAAGGCCGGCTTCACGTTCACTGATTTGATCACGTTGGTTGCCGTGGTAACGGTTGTTCTTGTCCTGATCATACCAGCAATGGCGAGGACGAAAGTGAATTCACCAGCCGCAGTATGCCTGAACAACATGCGACAATTGAGCTCGGCGTGGATGATGTACTCCGCGGAGAATAACGGTGGGCTCGTATGGAGCTACCCAGGTGTCGGAACCCCAGCGCCTTCTGCGTGGTGCGCTGGAAATGCTGCGGCTTCGAATCCGGATTCGGCAGGCAGTTATTTTTACCAGGCATCCGATCCCGCCGGTCTCATAACTGGAAGACTCTGGCCATATGTAAAATCTCTTTCGACCTACAAATGTGGTGCTGACCGGAGAGTTACTACGGCTGGTGGAATTGTGAAACCGGTCCTGCGCAGCTATTCCATGAACTCCTATATGGCGGGACGCTCTTACGGTGACCCTTCCGGCTCTAGTTATGTCGTCACCGACAGTGGAGCGCAGACCACCGTCTTTCGTGTTTATCTCAAGGAAAACGAGATAAGGTACCCGGCAAAAACCTTTGTTTTTCTCGACGAGGATGCGGCAAGCATAAATGACTCAATGTTTCTGGTCGACATGGGAACCGGACTGGGCCTGGTCGATCTTCCAGGAAGACAGCATGACAGTGGCTACGGCATAAATTTCGCGGACGGACACGCGAGTATTTTTAAACTCTTGACTCCAGAAGCTCGTAACTGGGTGCCTGGTTCTCCCCTTCCCCACACCAATGCCGATTACTTGAACTTAACCAACATGGCGACGGCACCGCAACTCTAAGCACCTTGGAGACACTGACCAATTCTCCTTCATCCAGAATTCTGAGTCCGCCGCCATTGGCGGGCTTCTCTTTTTCACGACCGCTCTTTTAGAGTTGCCAGTGTGCAACTGGGAATATTCCCCTCACACTAACTTCAAGTCTGGTGTCGCGCAGGATCATTCCCCTTTCAGCAGAGCTCTCAATCAAGAATGTTGTTTTGCACGATACCCGTTTAGTTCGCGTTCGTTGATTGTTCATTCGCGTTATGAAATGGGATTTCTTAAACCGGACGAACCGTATCTCACCGTTACTCACACTCCACGTCGTCGCTCTCTTGATCGGGGCAATGCAGAGCATCAACGCCGTAGGTGCAGAGCTCCTGCCCGATTTAATTTCGTGGGCCGACCCGAGCCAGAATTATCTCTATGGCTGGTATCTGGATACCAACGAAATTCCCGGGCATACGCTCCTGCGCATTTCGAGCGCCGCCGCTAATATCGGTTCGGGAACTCTTGAATTAAATGGCAGTTCAACGTCACCGGATGTTTACCAACGGATTTATCAGAGTGGCGGCGGCTTTACCGACCGCTATGCCGGAACATTCACATTTCATCCAACACACGGACATTTGCATTACGACGGCTGGTTCCGCTTTTATCTGCGATCCGTGCTGACGAATAATGCGGTCGGCGACATTGTCGTATCCGCGGCAAAGACCAGTTCCTCAATCGTTGACGTGCAGCACTACGACGCCGGTCTCCCCGGCTCGCCTGCTTCCGGACAATATTTTGGGGGTTATACGCAAGGCATCTCCGTCGGCTGGGCCGACATTTACGGGGCTAACCTCGAGGAGCAATGGATTGATGT
>JAQGOU010000013.1 GCA_028293445.1 Verrucomicrobiales bacterium
GCACCAGCCACCCATCCATCGCACCCCAGCCCTTCAGGGCCGCCAGGCCCAGGCAGAGCAGCAGGATGAGGGCGATGGGTCTGGTGGCATCGTGCCACAGGATCCGCGTAAACCAGGGCGGTCTGGGAACCGCTCGGGTCGCATGGAGGGGTTGGGATTCATTCATAATGGTTTGGGGGTCGATCTGAATTGGGTCTGTGTGTGGGTAGTGGTTGTTACGGGGAATGGAAACGAAAAGCCCCGTCCCCACTGATTGGGGTACGGGGAGGGGCCCGCTGCAAACAATGCAGCGAATCTGTTTCCATTAATTATACCATCCTTGCGGATCCCTCAGCAGGGAGGGGGTGGTTTGGGTTAGTGCGGCCGCGCCGTCGCAATTAACATCTGCAATTTTGCGATTGCGACCAAACCAATTCTCTTGCACGCTCATCTCGTTGAACCCCAAATCCACAAGTGCTCGCACGGCCGCAACACTCCTCTTAGTTGCACTGTATTGTTTTCTCACGAACAGTTGCTCGAAAGCACCCTCCAAAGACGGAAACGAAGCGGCATCACTTCAGGCGGAAAAGCAAATTCAGTGTGGCTATTACATCGCCGATTCTCAAATCTCGCCCGATCCCAAAGCCAAGATGAAGCGCAGTTGCGTGGTTTTTGTCCACGGGATCTTCGGCGATGGGCATGGCACTTGGACTGCCAAAAACGGGGCTTACTTCCCAAAACTCGTCGCAGAAAATCCGACCTTCACCGATTGCGACATTTACATTTATGAATACAGCTCTCCCTATTTCGGCAACCGCCAATTATCAATCGTCGAACTGGAAGAAGATTTCCGTCTGCACCTTAGTTCAGACAACGTCCTTGCCCATGAAGAAATTATATTCGTTTGCCACAGCATGGGAGGGCTCATCGGTCTTCGCTTCTTAACGGACCAACCAAGTGTGGCTGATAAGACTCGTTTTATCGCCCTGTATGCCACGCCGTGTATTGGGTCAGACGTTCCGAACTTCACTCGATGGATTGCGGCGCATAACAAGAACTTGGATTCAATGCTCCCTCTCCGAGAAGGGAACGACTTTTTGCGGGGAATTTGCGTTTCGTGGAAAACAGCAAATGCGCAACGGAAGCGTCCGGTTCCGGCGTATAGCGCGTATGAAAAGCTCGACACTGACGGCATTCGCGTGGTCACAGAGGAGAGCGCGACGTACCTCTCCGGCAACGAGGTTGCGCTTGCCATCACGGCCAATCATACGGAAGTATGCAAGCCTTTGAATAAAGGCGACGTTCGTTTTATCTTCCTTCAGGACAAAATGAGCAAAACGGCCCTCCGTCCTGAGTTCACATATGCCGGAAGGCTTGTGAGCAGTCAACAGATCCCCATAGCACACGCAGGGGTCCAGATTGGCTACCCTTTAAGCAAGACCCTCATAACTGATCCGAATGGAACCTTTAGCTTTGTTCTCCAGGAAAACATTCCCAATGTGAAATTCACTGCGATCTGTGAAGGTTATGCACCGTTAAGAGGTACGATTGATCCCACCGGGGATAATGAAACAAAGATATTCGAGCTGGCCGTTCCAGAAAACACAAACTCCACGCGACGAGTTGTCAAAATCACTGTTGAATTTACAACGACAGACGACGACAAGGATGATGACACCCGCGTCCAAGTGACCCTGACCGACCGTAAAAACTCCGTTGTTCTCGTTGCGCCTTTGCCGAATCAAAAGTTTGAGGATCATTCGACACATCGCTTTGATTTTCCGGTCAGTGCTACACCAACACTAGAAAGCCTTAACGGCGGTCAGTTCAGAATCAATATAGCTCCCAATGGGCATGACACTTGGCGATTTATTTGCAGAGTTGTCGTTTATACCGACGATAATCAGCAGCTGGTTTGGGGTTGGTCTGCCTCACAGCTTTCCGAGCGCCAGAAAGATACGGTCTTTGTCGTTCCGTAAGGACCAAGCTGCACGATGCTGGGAATGTGCATTCGAAGTATGAGGCATTTGTTCGCCTGGTCAACGTTCTCGAGCATTCATCCAAATCTGTTCCGCACTCAATGAACACATTCGAAGAACCGTTGCAGAGTGTTCTGGACCGAATCATCGCGCAACGCGGTCCAGACGGTTGGTGGGACTCAGCAATGGAAGGTGGGCCTATTCATGCGAGCCTCAGCCTCCTCGCCACGACGAGTTTTTGCTCGCCCTCGCACACTCTAGCTCAGGACGACCGAGAGTTGGTCTCGTCTTTATTGACGGCTCAGAATGACGTTGGCGCTTTTCCTGCATATTCGGCAGGCCCAGCCTCGTACTTTGCCACTCGCATTGCGATAGAAGCATTGGAGAACTTTCAGCGCGTGGAGCCAGCCAACGACAGCACTGCTCAAAGCGGGTCGCTCCAACTCGCAATCAATCGAGCTAAGGAATTCTTGCAAAGCGGCGACCCTCGCGGTGAAAGCTTTCTACATCGACAGACGGCGCTGCTGGTCGAAGCGGCATTTTCGGGTAAAAAGATCGCGCCCGTTCGGTTTCACTTGTACGCGCTCGTGACGTTCCTTTTCCTGACTCACTGGTTGTTTAAACCTCTGAGGCTGATCTCTTCTGCTGCTTTCCAGCAAATCTTACCCGCAGCGGCGATTCTTCTTCAGAACAATTCCCGAAATGCCCCGCTCACGCGGTTGATCGACCGCTTCCTGCGACTTTTACACATCAGAAGTGCTGAACAGTTTAACGAGGCACTCGCGAAGATTATGTGCGAGACGCAAAGCGCCAATGGAAGCTGGGGGTGGACAGTGCTTGCAACCTCGATCAGCTTGATTGCGCTCCACACGCGTGGTCACGACGCGGACTCGCCGCCAGTCTTGAAGGGTATTTCTTATCTTCGCGCTCTGCGTCGCAGAGATAATGAGGGCCATCTGATTCAAAGCTGGGGCGGCTGCCGGGTGTGGGACACAGCCAACGTAGCTGATCTTCTCGCGATCCCCTGTTTTGAACGTCATTACTTGATGAGTGGCGACATTGCTCGGCTACTCAGCGGCGAACAAGGAGCCAATGGCCTCATGCCATTTGATCGGACAATGGCTTTGCAGGATCATGACAGTTCCGCCGTTTATCTAAACTTTCTTGCTAAAGCCTACGCGCTCGGTCTCGGTGCAAAACAACCGTGGGTCGGAAATGCCGTTGAAGTCTGTGTCCTTGGACTGCTGGCAGATCAGCACAAGGACGGGGGGTGGGGATTCGCCAAGTGCGATTGGGCCTTTGCAACTGGGTCAAAACCACCAAGCGAGCTGCTGAACATGATCTCGGATGTTTCAACGCCAGACATGACGGGGCGATGCCTCTTAGCCCTAATGGCTGCGCGGCAGAGCGGTGCTCTATCTGTCTCCACGCTTGATGCCGTTGATGTGTCAATCTGTAATGCGCGAGAGTACCTCCTTCAATCTCAAGCCCGTGATGGAAGTTGGTGGTCGAGATGGCTTCCTGAAAAGGCGGGAGGAACCTCTCTTTCATTGTTGGCCTTGCGGATAACCGGGAGTAATCCCGACGCTGTCCACCTGAAGCGAGGTCGTGAGTGGATCATTTCGTTTGGGACCACGAAGGAAGCTCTGGGAGCGGGTAGCCGTTCTCTCGGTCAAACCGATCAAGCATTCTGTGCGCTGGGGCTCTTGGCTACCACACCAAACGAAAGAATTGAAGGAGATGAACCCCTGCGGAAGGCCCTATCCAACTTCACCACACAATCGGTCGATGCTACAGATGCGAGCTTGCCCGTATTTCCATTCGTCCCTCGGCACGAATACTACTCGGCTCCACTGTACACATCCGTTCTTACCGCGTTCACCTTGGTCTTTTACCGAACAGCGCTCAAGTGCGGCATCTGTGTAGCGATGGAGGAATGTCTTTGGGGACGCACGAGAGAAAAACGCAAGCCGGTTCCTCAGCGTACCGCGATTGAACTCGTTGAAGCCTACGACAGATTCCGAAAGAAGGGGATATTCTTTGCGGGAAGCCCTGAGGATATAGCGCAACGCGTGGTTGTCCATTATACCGTTTATCGTGGATCCGGCCGTAACTTTACCTTTCCGCTCTTGGCGTTGCATGGCGCAGCTTGGGCTCACGGGTATTTTAATTTTTTGTCCATCTTTGTCGGCCCTTATTGCGTGATTCGCCACCCATTCAGTTACGAAAAGCGGCGCGCCCTTCGTGCGAGCTTGGAAAAGGCGATGCTTGGCTTCCGAATGGCGAATCAAAGAGTGTTGAGCGACACTTACGCAAATTATCATTTCACAAAACAATTCGGCACCTGTCCCGGAGCAGAAAAGATCGTCAAGGAACCGCTATTGAGTTTTCTAAATCGCATCCATTCAGCATCGGAGAGGAACCTTCCTATGTCGAACCGCGAGAAACGCGAAACATACTCGGAAAACTTTCAGTGGGAACAGGCCAACAGTGTATGGCCAACCGTAGCACGGACGGTCCGAGAGCTACGCGATCCAATTGCAAAGTTCATCGCATTCAGGCCGCTTGTGGCCTTTGCCTATTTTCCAACCTTCACATTTCTCTTTTTCAAAGATTTCTCCAAGACCGACGAACGAATCGAACAAGGTTGGAAGGCGTACCAGATCGCCGAGGAAATGGGATGGGCTCATACCGAGCGGTCGATGGGAAGCTACCGTTTCCTTCCGCTGGACTATCTTGAAAATTTTCGCTGGTTGGACCAAAGAGCCGAAGAATTCCTACATGAGCCGCAAAAACACCGTGAGGCTCTTCGCCAAATGCCGTGGCTCCGGCCAAAACTTGGACGACGGAGAAGAGGCACGCGCCCCACATCGTTTTCGTGATCCAGAACGAACCATCCATAGCCATTGCTAATGAGGCATCCTGCCAGTCGCAATTCCTTCCGCGCTGAATGTCTCAACGGAACCAGCATCTTTTTCGGTATCAAGTCGCACTCGTACCTGTTCTTGACCGGTTCGAACCTCGACCCGACTTCGACGTTTTTTCTCCCCTCCTGATCCACCCGAGACGGCTTCCAGAATTGATTCGATCCGAACCTCTGTCGCGGGCTGCACTTCGCCCGAAAGAATGTCGAGCCTCGAGCCGTCTGAGAGCGCAAGTAGCTCCAAAGTCTTTCTGTCAAAACCGTTCTTGAGAGTTATTTTTCCATTGGCATCCGGTGTTACGGCAAGTTCGATTGGTGTTTTTTGTCCACTGGCACCCACGCGGATGACTCCTCCAAAGCGGTCCTGAGAAAGCAACTCCGAACCCAATTTGATTAACGGGGCGCTCTCAGACACATGAAAGAGGCTCAGTTGTCCACAACCGGAGGAGGTGGTCAAGCTTCCCGTCGTCTTTCCATTGTCGTCAACGATTTCTATTGTTTTGGCACGAATGAAAGTTTGAGTGACCGGAGCTCCAGCTCCCAATAGGACGACGACAGCCAAGCCCGCTCCGCATAGCCCAAGCAACAACTTCATCCTGTGAAGTGATCGTTCGAGATGCACGATACGTCGTTCGAGAGAGTTCATAATATGATTG
>JAQGOU010000110.1 GCA_028293445.1 Verrucomicrobiales bacterium
TATCCAGCGGAAGCGTCACCGGTCACAAAAACTAACTCAGAATAATTCGCCCGGCCGCGGTGCGGAAACCGGAGCCGGAGGAGGCAAGAACGGAGCGGGCGGCAGCCATGTTGCAGGTGCTGGTGGCGCGGCCGCCGTCAGGGTTAATGTTCCACACGGCGTATTCTGGGATGTCAGCTCCGCACAAACGTGTGTCGCCCCAATTTTTTGGAGACGCTCATTCATCACGCGATGGGCGATTTCAGGTTTGTTACAATCGCGACTTAGATGGGCGAGAAACAGGTGACGCAGTTCGGACGACATGATTTCTTCCGTGGCGTCCGCCGCCGCTTCGTTCGAAAGATGACCGTGCCGACTCATGACGCGTTGCTTCAAACTCCACGGACGATAAGGATGTTCCTGCAACATCTTCACATCGTGATTGCTCTCCAACACCAGGACGTTCGCGCGCCGAGCGCGTTCGAGAACAAGTTTCGTCGCGTGACCTAAATCCGTGACAAACCCGATCCGGCCGCAGTCGGTGTGAAGCAAAAAACCGACTGGATCGCTCGCATCGTGTGGAACAGAAAAAGTGTCGATGACCACGTCGCCGATTTCAAAAGAAGCGCCGGTGTCGAAAATATGATATTCGAGTTGGCTCTCCATTTGCGCTTCGATGGCGTCTTTGGTGGGCCGGTTGCAAAAGACCGGGATCTTAAGTTTCGCCGCGAGACCGCCGAGACCAGTGATATGATCGGAATGCTCGTGGGTGATGAGAATGCCCTGCAGACCTTCCGGCGCTTTCGAAATGGTGGCGAGACGCTGGCGAATCTGGCGTCCGCTAAAACCTGCATCAATGAGAAGACGGGTCTCGGTCGTTTCCAGATAGGCACAATTGCCACTGGAACCGCTACCGAGAATCGTAAACTGCACAGGCACGAGCCGAGGCTAACAAGGCGATGCGGAAATTTAAAATTGAAAATGAAGAATCGCGACGGAACCGCTTACTTCAACTTTTCGAAATCGATATCCATGATGTCGTAGTTCTTCCAATCGACGTCGTCGAAGTGCCACCACTCTGTCGTGATGCCAACGAAACCGTGTTTGGTCATGACATCTTCGAGCAATTGACGATTCTTGATCGCTACCGCCGGCAGGTCTTTATAGTCGCGATGAGCTTTCTCGGTGAAATCGTCGTAAGGCGTCGGCATCTGCAACTCGGTTCCATCTTTCTTAATGATGGTTAAATCCACCGCTGCGCCGCGGTTGTGGCGGGAACCTTTTGCCGGATTGGCCACGTAGCGATCATCCGGAACCAGCGCCCAGAATTTCTTCTGCACCGACAGCGGACGGTAACCGTCATAAATCTTCAGCCCGAGCCCCTTTGCTTTAAGGTCCTTTTGCACCGCCTTTAATTTTTCCGCGCTGCTGCTGCGCAAATAACATTTGGCCATCGGATACACTGCTTGTTTGGTGAAATTATTTGTCGTGGCGTAGCGGATATCCAAAACGATGCCGGGAATTTCTTTTTCCACGTTCACGAGGTCGTCAGGCTTGGCGATCGCGCTGATGACAAAAACGAAGAAAGAAAGGCACAAAGGAAACAAGCGTTTCATGCGAGAGATGAGACACAAAATTTACAGATTCGCACGAATTTTCAGTCGATTCCTTAATGCGTGCCAACCTGTTTCTTTCGTGCCGACACCTCCCCTCTCCCGCCCCTCCCGTTTTCCCCTGTTGAATTTCCCTCCGAATTAAGGGATTTAAGACAGCGACGACACCGTTTGTAAAAACTCTAAATGGAAAAACCGGCCATGACACCCGCGCCCGGCGAACGCATGTTGCGTTTCGTCGGCGATACGATTTCGTTTTCGTTGCGGCGGACTGACAGCAACCTCGTTCCCGGTTGCCGCGCCATGCTGCGGACCAACCTCGGCAAAGCCGCCGCCACTCGCGAAGAAATTATCTCCTCTCACGCCGGCAAACGTCCGATGTCCGTTGCCTTCTGGCATGACGTCCCGATGCAGCGCGAAAATGATGGTGCGTGGAAAATTACGTTGCCCGTCACGGAGATCGGCTACTTCCGCGCGAAGGCGTATCTGGTCGATCCGCTGGGACGCCAGATCTGGCCCGACGGACCCGACACTGGGATCTCCGTTCATCCGGATGCCTATCGCACCGGCAATACGATTTACTGCGCCTTCACCCGAATGTTCGGTGAATCCAAAACGGCTCGCACCACGCGCGATGACGTTCTCGAAAAGAAAATGCGCGAACTCGATGATCGCGGTTTCACGGTGATCCCCGCTTCGGGCAAATTGCGCGAGCTGAAGAAAGAACTGCCGCACATCATCCACACGCTCGGCTGCAAGATTCTTCATTTGCTACCGATCAACCCCACGCCGACCACCATGGCGCGCATGGGTCGTTTCGGCAGTCCGTATGCGTGTCAGGATCTGGTTGCGATTGATCCGGCGTTGGTGGACTTCGATAAGAAGACAAACGCCGAAGATCAATTCCGCGAACTCGCTTACGAAACACATCTGCACGGTGGAAAAGTTTTCCTCGACGTGGTGATCAATCATACGGGCTGGGGCTCCACGCTGTTTGAAACGCATCCGGAATGGTTTTTGCGCGAGCACGACGGCAGCTTCGCTTCACCTGGTGCGTGGGGAAATGTTTGGGCGGACCTTGTCGAACTGAATCCGAACTTCACCGGTTTGTGGGAACATCTGGCCGATGCGTTCCTGACCTGGTGTCGACGCGGCGTGGACGGCTTTCGCTGTGATGCCGGCTACAAAGTTCCCGTGCCCGTCTGGCAATACATCGAGGCGCGCGTGCGCCAGGAATTTCCAGAAACAATCTTTCTTCTCGAAGGCCTCGGCGGTGCGTGGGAAGCGACGGAGAATCTTCTCACGGACGGCGGAATGCAGTGGGCTTACTCGGAGTTGTTTCAAAATTATTCCGGACGCGACGTGCAATGGTATCTCGACTATGCCCTGCGTCAGAGCGAACGCGTGGGCGTCTACGTTCATTACAGCGAAACGCACGACAACGATCGCCTCGCCAAACGCGGCCGCGACTGGTCGCTCTTGCGCAATCGGCTTTGCGGTCTGACGAGTGTGTGCGGCGGATTTGGTTTCACCTGCGGCGTGGAATGGCTCGCCGACGAAAAGATCGAAGTGCACCAGAGTCGCGGGATGAACTGGAACGCAAAGGAGAACATCGTTCCCGAACTGGCCGCGCTCAACACGCTCCTGCAAACGCATCCCTCTTTTTTCGACAGCGCCAAACTCATTCGACTCAGTCCGGCGGAATCGGGCATCTACGCGTTGCGTCGTGATTCAGCCGAAGGTCTGGATACCGTGCTTGTTCTCGTCAACACTGACCTCGACCGCGCACAGCGTTTCGTCCTGTCCGCCGCCGAATTTAAAACGCTCGGTGAACCGAAGTTCGATCTCCTCGACCCATCCTCCTGCGAAATAAAAATCGTGGACGGCACTGTAAGTTTCATCGTTGCGCCCGGCGCGGCCTATTGTCTGGCTCAGAGCGATAAACCGCACGGGCTCGCCGGAGACGACTATCGCCGTGCGCGCGCACAATCCGCATGGGCCGTGACGGCGCTTAGCAAAGTGTTGCCGCCTGAACAAATCGGCGCCTATTCCTGGCGGAAGCTCGCTGCACGCGTCGCAGAGAGTCCGAAACAATTTCTTGGCGCCATCTCCTATCTCGACGCAAACGCGCCACAGGCCGATCTTCTGAAAGGGCTCGACCACGCCGCGAAGCGTTTTCCGCAAGTCATCACCTGGACGCTGCTCGACCAGCGTCGTGTCACTCCCGTGCCCCCAAATCATTGGTTGCTGATCGAGGACACCGCGCCTTTTCGTGCCACGTTGAAGATCGAAGGCGAGAAACTGCAACAGCATGTCGAGGCCATTCAGGTGAAGGATAGTTTCATCGCCTGTTTTCCCCCGCAGCTCATCGAAGCGGGTGCAAACGCCGCACTCACGCTGGAACGCTATGCCGTCGCGACAAGACACGTTGCCGCTTCGATTCGTTTTCTTTCAAGACAACCTACGTTTCCGCGGCGCATCGTACGCACCGAGGCGACGGATCAAAACGCTTTGGTGTTGCTGACCAATGGCATCGGCGGCATGGCGCGCATCGCCATTGATCTCGGGCGGGTGCATTCGAAATACGACTGCATCCTTGGCGCGAATCTGCATCCCAGTTTTCCGGTGGATCGCCACATCTTTGTCAAACGCATGCGCGTCTGGGTGAATACCGACGGGTTCATTGTGCCGCTCGATTTACAGAATCTGGTTTCGATCGAACCGGGTCCACCCGCGGTTTGGAACTTTCTCGTTCGCGCCGGCGGCCAGCAAAAGATCCCCATTCAACTTCGGGCGAACATGCTCGAAGGACGCAACACCACCGTGTTTCGGTTTCAACTGGGTAAAGATGTTCCCGCGAAGAGTCGGGAAGTCCGCCTCACGATTCGCTTTGATATTGAGGACAGGAATTTCCACACCGAGACCCATCGCAGTGGCGGAGCGGACCATCATTTCTCGTCGCACTCCCATTCATTGGATGGCCGCGCTGGTTTTGAATTCACACCGGCCGACGATCGGCAGGTACGCGTGTTTACCGATATCGGCTATTATCATCACGAAGGCGAATGGTCGGAAAACATTCCACATCCGATCGAACAAAGCCGCGGTCAGGTCAAAGCGGGAGACGCTTACAGTCCAGGTTGGTTTGACGTGCCGCTGCTGAAAGAAGAAGCGGCCACCATCGTAGCGTGCGCCGACGCAACCGATCCATCGCTGGAGATTCTCGCGGAATATTTTGAGAACAGCTCGCTCCTCAATCAACGCGCCGCGGATCGGGCGCAGCTGGCCAAGGAGGATTCGTTCGGACGCCAGCTCGCTATTGCGGCCCGCGATTTCGTGGTGCGGCGTGGTGCGGGAAAAACCGTCATCGCTGG
>JAQGOU010000111.1 GCA_028293445.1 Verrucomicrobiales bacterium
TTGATAGAAAGGAGCAAAACGCCCCCAGGAGAGCAACAGGCAAACAAACGCAAAAATACTCCAGAACCAAATGCATTTCTTGTCGAGCGACGTGGCGCCTCCGTTCTTGCGAAAGGTCACGCAAAACCCATAAATCGCCAACACAACAACCAGCACACCGGCGTACTCTCCCGAACCGTTGAAGCGCGAAGCAGGGTTACTCGGTGTCTGACCGACTTTTCCCCAATATGAATCTGCATAAACGCGACCCGACCGATCAGTCATGCGATAACCAAATAGACCGGGAATAACGACGCGTAAGGTTTCCATCGGTGAAATGCTCCATTGCGTGGCAAAATCCCACTTGGCCCTTTTTTCTTCGGGTGTCTCCGATTTTTGCTCCATGACCGCAACGTCTTTGAGCTGCGTACCAAGGAGGGTATAAATTGTTTGATAGGCAACGATGCCGGCGAATAGAGCGACAAAAGCCACGCTGGTAATTGCTTTGCCCCATTTTTCGCCCGTTGTTTTTCCGGCAACCAGAAAATAGAAAAACAAATAGGCGGCGACACAAATACTAAACATCGCGCCAATATCAAAACCTTCAGTAACGCCAAGCCCAATCGCAAGCCCCGCGGGCAATGTTCTCAGCAAAAAGGGTCCCCGCGACAAATGCAGAAAGCCCAAGGCCAAAAACGCCATGGCCATAGAAAGAGGACGCGAGTTTTGCCCCCAGCAGGCGTTGGATAACATATTCGAATTGAGTCCAGCCGCTAACCCACCGACCACACAAACCCAGGGTGAAAACCTCAATGCCCGGAAAAAGAACCAGGCGCAAAGGCCAGCCAGGAACATGGATGCCGGCGCACCCAGGTTTAGATAAGCTTCCGGAGAGAGTGTCGTATACAACAATGCCGAAAAGTTTGGCGACGGGTTAGGGATAGCCCCACCGACCCAGTTTAAGTCTTCCCATCGACCCGTGTAGATTCCAGGCGGACGGTTCGCCTCCGCCTTGAGTGCGCCGAGCGGTCCGTCATTGGCAAAGAGAACCTGGTTCGGCTGACAACCCTTGATAAAGAGCAGTCCCAGGGTGGCGAAAAGGAGAAGCGCGAAAATGACGAACGAACCGCGTTGAGTCTGTGGGGTCGAATCAGTTGAATTCATAAAATGGGACCGTGAACCAGCCGTAAATATCGGCTTTCTTCCTGTATTACCAACAAAAACCTTTTTGACGATTTCGAACTTCGTTCTACACTTGACGCATTAATGGCTGCCGAATTCTTGTCTATCTGCATCCCGACGCGCAATCGAAGCCCACTTCTTTCCATTGCTTTGGAACAATTGGCCCGAGAAATTGAGGCGAATCAACTCACTCCCGATAAACTCAGAATCTACATTTCAGATAATTGCTCGACGGATGAGACCGCCAAGGTCGTGGAAAAGTTCAAACTTCGTCTTCCGCACATACATTATTCCTGCAATGCCACGAACATTGGGGCAGACCGAAACATCCTTTCTTGTCCGGCAAAAGGGTCTGGCCAGTATTGCTGGATCATGGGTGATGACGATCACATCAATACTGGTTCATTGGCTTACATTTGGGATATTCTGGAAAAAAACCGTCCCGTGCTTTTCATTAACAGCGATGGGCGTTATGAAACCGGGTTTAAGCTGCCAGCGCTTTTTCCAAACTATCGAGCTCTCGCGGAGGAATCGATGCGCGTGAATCCTCATATGCTCATCGCGCACACTTTGATTACGGCGAATATATTTCGTCGTGATTGCTTCGATCAACAGTGCGCTGAGGAGAAGCTGCTCACTAATTACGGACATATGTACGGATTGGTTTCCAAGCTGCATGAGATCGCAGCGCCCGTCTACGTAACGGGTCGATGCACGATCACTGCTCGAGATTCGAGTGAAGCAGGGGTCGACGGGATTTTTCCCACTAACCTGGTGGCGATGTGGATTGATTATCTCACCTGGCTAAAGCCGCGCTTTAGTTTGACCACGCTGGAACCGAAAAAAATTTCAGAATATGCCGCGGCCGCGGTTCGCCTGCAGTTGAAAGCTCATCCGATCCGGTCTCTCCTTCGCGTCATCAAGCGCCTGGGAAGTCGTAAAGCCTATAAGCAGCTCTGGGACCTTTTCACGAAATCAAAATGACAAGCAGAGACGTGAATCCACTCGCCGATGACTTAGATTTGGTTCTGACGCACACCAAAGGTCTTTGGGAGGAATTACGGGGACAAAAGATTTTCATCACGGGAGGCACGGGGTTTTTTGGCGTCTGGCTTTTGGAAAGCTTTGTCTGGGCTAACGAGCATTTGAATTTAAAGGCAGAAGCCCTTGTTCTCACCCGAGACATAGAAAAGTTTGCGCAGAAAAGTCCGCAACTCGCAAAGAAATCATGCTTGAGGTTTATCGCAGGCGATATCCGTGATTTCGCATTTCCATCAGAACAGTTTGCATTCGTTATTCACGCCGCCACAGACGCCAGCGCAAAACTGAATGACGAAAATCCGCTGTTGATGCTCGCGACCGTTGTGGAAGGGACCCGACGGGCGCTGGACTTCGCAGTGCATTGCGGTGCCAAAAAGTTTTTATTGGCAAGTTCCGGAGCTGTTTATGGTTCACAGCCTCAGGACCTGGTGCATGTGCCGGAAGAATTCTCGGGTGGCCCCAATCAATCAGACCCGCGCTCAGCGTACGGGGAAGGCAAACGTATGGCCGAATTGCTTTGCGCTATTTACGCCAAACAAATCGGCATTGAGGCGAAAATCGCGCGGTGCTTCGCCTTCGTAGGACCACACTTACCGCTCGATAGTCATTTTGCCATTGGAAATTTCATTCGGGATGCAATGAGCGGTGGACCCATTCTAATTAAGGGGGATGGAACACCCGAACGCTCTTATCTTTATGCCGCGGATTTAGCCAT
>JAQGOU010000113.1 GCA_028293445.1 Verrucomicrobiales bacterium
TTCGGGCGCGGGACGTGAAAGCGCCGGCATCGTGGCCGCTTTCAATTGAATGCTTTCGAGCGAACTGCCGGCATCGAGGGCTGCCATCACAGTGCCAAAATCGGGAACGGTATCGACAGGACTCACGCAGCATTTTTCCAACAGCTTCGTGAGTTGTTGGACGCCGAGATCCTTGCTTTGTTTCAAACGCGCGAAGACCGGCGAGTTCAACGGATTTTTGTAATCGGCGGAGGAAAAAACCAAATTATCGACCGTGTAAGACTTTTGAAAAATTTCAGGATCAGCGGCCACGGCGCGGATGCTGGTGTAAACCACGAGGGCGGAGAAATTATCCAGGTCTTCCTGGTAAAAATCCGCGGTGCGGCGTGGATGTTGGAAATTGATGTGACCTAATTCAGGAGCACGTCCGCGTCCGAAAATCGGCGCATACATACCGTCATAATCTACCAGGCGCAGCTCATTCTGTGGGGTGACCATGATGTTGCCGTGCTGCAAATCGCCATGCGCGAGCTTGTGTTCAGACAGCGCCTTCAACATGTCACGCCAATCGGCCGCCAGCTTGGTCAGGACCGCGGGGTTATTTACATTTTCTTCAATGAAGGTGTTCAGTGGCACGCCTTCGACCCATTGCATCTTCACGATCGGATACCATTCCCCTTTGACCATGATGCCCTTCTGCATGTACTCGAAACCAACAAGATACGGCGTGGTCAGACTATGCAGATGCTGGCTCAGGCGCGAATAGCGGCCTTGCTGACCCGAGACCTGACGGACAAAGCAACGAACGGCCCAGCGCGCGTCAGCGCAATGCAGCTCATAAACGCTCGCAAAATTTCCGGACATCACGCGCGGTAATCCGAGCATGTCGGTCTTGGCAGTGCCGGTCTTTAATTCGGGTTCCTGAAAGCAGACGCCCGGGTTCTGCATTGCGTCTTGATAGTCTGAGTGCGTGGGCCAATTCATGATTTTTTGTCGCCATCTTTCCAATGGCAGAGAACCAGGGTGGTGTCGTCGTTTCGCATGCCTTTTTTCCGCTGACACTCTACGAACTCAACGAAGTCACCCGCAGTTTTGATTTGTGCCAGCGTTGTCCAGGGTTTGTTCCCGGACTCGTGGTCTTTGAGAAACCACGCCGCCAAAGCGTCCGTGGCTAAAACGAAAAGGTCGTCGTGCTTACAATCGCCTTCGCAGGTCTGGATACTTTTCCAAACCGGGGCGTTACGCGCGGGATTGCTGGAGACCAGAAGCGGACGGCTGTTGAATTGTTCGGATTTTTCGAACGGAAACGATTTGGTCAACGCGTTCTGACGAACATGAAAAAAGCAGCTGTCTCCCACGGCGAGAGCGTGCCAGCGAACTCCTTTTCGCGTGCGAAACAAATCGAGCAGTTTGAACTTGGTTGGCGCGGGGGTTATTTCAACGCCGAGAAACGTTGTAAAAGCTCCGGTGCGAGCTTTTTCCTCGGCATACCACGGCAGGCGATCCCACGGAATGTTCTTATGCCACTCTTTTTGGAGTGGTCCCAGCCATTCTTCCAAGGGAACGGGAGTGACGCGAATGTGCTTCGGGGGAGCGCCGATGAATTGTTTGACGAGAGCCTGCGCCCAACGTTCTGCGTAAGAAGATTCGGTCGCTCCGTCGGCGATAGCGAACCGGTGAGTCGAATACGCGGAGGCGTCTTCGTATTCTTCCACAGAGTTGCCGTTCTTCGGCAACGAAAAAACTTGGACGGAGGCTTCGACCACAATTTTTAGCGCAGGTTGCTGGCGCGGGTGCCGATGTCGAGGAATCGAATCAATTCGACTAAATCCGCGTTAAACGCAAATCCGCGCGCACCTTCACCCAAATGGAAATTCTCGCTCTTGGCCATTTCACGGAGGCCTTCGGGCAAGGGGCTGGAGACGCTATAAAGTGTTCTGGCAAAAGAATCGGGCAACTCGTCATCACTTTCGGGGAAGACGATTGGATCCAATTGTTTGCTGGAGATATGGCAATTAAAGAGCATTGCGTTGCCATCGTTGGTGGCCAGGGAGCAAACCGATTCGGCTTGCGGCACGGGACCTGAATCCGTCGCTTCACCATCTGTGATGTTGATGACGATGGGTGGATAGGAGTTCGGATGGCGTCCGACCCAGCCTTCGAGAATATGATGAGAAAGACTCAGCGCCTGACCCATCGGTGTCGTCCCTTTGGCGAGCGGTTCAAACCAGATTGGAAATTTAACTTTCTGCGTGATCGTGCCGCCCTGGCCGTCATCGACTTGTTTGGTGCGTTCTTCGACGCGAGCGGGGGAGTTGGCAATTTCGCTGAGAGGAACCAGATCGCGACCGGTCAGCTTTCCACTGAAGCCCGGCATCACCTGCGCCCCGTAGCCAATCACGCAAACTTCGTAGAAATTACGAATGCCCTCACCGCGGGCGCATTTAATGATCAGGTTGTGGAGGAGGCGATTGATCGCGTCCGCAACACTGTCGCATTTGCGTTTGTTTTCAGGACTACCGGCGATGGGCTCAGCCATAGAGCCCGACTGATCAATCAGAAAAACGAAGGCGCTTGGATTGGCGCGACTGATTTCTGCTGTATAAGCCATGTTTGATTTTCGGGTTTATGGACGCGTAACCATGCTGGTGCCGCTGCGTTGTTACTATCGCGATTCCATAAGCAAAGCAACTTGTAATTTCTCTTTGTCAGGGGTTTCCGACGCGAGGAAACAGTTTGTGTGACGCTATGACTTCGGCGTTGCGGATTCCTCTGGAAGCGATTTGCGGCCGAAATGATTTCCGAGGGCAAACCGAAGCGGTTTCTGGCGTCCGCAGCGAAAGAGTCCTCAGATGCGTAACGTATTCAGCGTCCAAACGGAAAAGCTTGGCAGAAACAGCTTTGTTTCTGTCGTCCGTAACGTTTTTCCCGACTCTCCCATGATGGGAGCGAGGAGGATTCTAGTTTTCTCGACGCTCCCAAGATGGGAGAGTCGACAATTCTAGTTTTGTCGGTGCTCCCGAGATGGGAGAGGCGACAAATCTAGTTTTCCCGGTGTTCCCAGAATGGGAGGTGCATGAATTCTAGTTTTCTCGGCGTTCCCAGAATGGGAGGTACATGAATTCTAGTTTTCCCGCCGCTCCCATCTTGGGAGAGGCGACAAAAACGTTCCGGACGACAGAAACAAAGCTGCGTCGGGTACGAAAACTAGTTTTTTTGGCAAAAACAAAGCTGTTTCAGTCTAGAAAACTAGTTTTCTCGGTATCACGGCGCTGTAAGTCAGGGAGTTGC
>JAQGOU010000015.1 GCA_028293445.1 Verrucomicrobiales bacterium
ACTGCGGGCCAGACAAGTGGTATGCGCGATCACGGCCTCGGTTTTCGCGATTGAATTAAAATCAGCCTGCACAAGTCATTCATAATGAAGGGCAATTTTCTGGGACGCAATACCCGCAGAAATGCCCTTGTCCATTCACCATCATAGGCGAAGTTATGTTAATGAGTACAAAGTCGGTATTTGCGGCAGGCTTGGGCCTTGCCCTTTTTCTGGTCGGTTGTGCCACCCCCCTTCCACCTGGCGCAGAACGCGGACCCGATGGAACAATGGCTTACGATATTCTGATTGAAGCATCCCCGCCGGGCGCCCGGATTGAAGCCAATGGCAGTTCGCACGGCAATGCCCCTGTGCATCTGAAAATGTATGGGGATCGTGATGGAACCTTTCACGATTTCGGTTCTTACAATTACGTGATTCGGGCTCTCCCGCTCACGACGAATCAGTTCACCCAAACGCGCGTCTTCCGCACGGGCCATATGTTGGCGGGGGAAGATACCATTCCTTCACATATTTATTTCGACATGACCCAACCGCAGCCGACGTATGTGCCGGTACCGGTCTACCCTTATCCAGCTTATGATTATGGTCCGGCTCCGTATTACGGCCCTTCCATGCGATTCTATTTCGGAGGTGGAGGTTACCGAGGCGGCTATTATCGCCATCATGGCCGATGGTAAGTGGGTGCGGGAATTGCGAGAGATGCCGACCGTTATTTAACGGGGGTCCGGTTTCTTACGGCAGAAAACATTATCCAGGCTCCAGGCCCCGCCGCCGGCGAAAAAGAAGTAGAAGAAAACGAAACAATACAGGACGGCGAGTTCGCCCTTGTTCACCAACGGCGACCAACCGCCTTTCGCATGTACGCTAAAATAGGCGACTGCCATCATCCCCGACAAAAGGAACGCCACCGGTCGTGTAAACAAACCGAGGAGAAATAATAGCCCGCCAAAAAGTTCCAGACATCCCGCGAATCCCATCTTCGACATCAAAGGCGCCGTTACCCCGCCCATCGGCTCCATGGGAAAACCGAATAATTTCTGACCGCCATGTTCCATGAACAGCAACGCCGTCACGATGCGCAGGATGCTCAAGAGCTGCGGTGCGTATTTGGAAAGACCACAACTGGGATTGTTCATAATGATTCCCGAGGAATTTCCCAGTAAGTTACGACCCTTAAGCCATTTCCCGAAACAGAATAAGCCCTATTCAGGCCTTCATGAAATCTAGAATAACGGCTACCTACATTCCCTCATCGCCAGCATCGGAATCGAGAAGCGGTACTGATCAGCCCCACTTTTCCGTCTTCATCTGCTCCTTGGGCACTTTCAGTTCTTCAATGACGAGAGATTCAGTGGCTTCAACCAATTCGTTGGGGCCGCAGGCGTAGAACACAGTGTTCGACAGATCATGAATGTGTTCCTTCACCCACTCGGCATTGATACGACCACGACGTCCGGTCCATGGATCTTCCACGGCGAGGCGGGTGCAGGTAACGTAAAAATTGAAGTTCGGGTTCTGCTGTTCGAGTTCGCGGAATTCCGCGTTGAAGATGATGTCGTTCGTCGTGCGGACGCTGTAAAGAATGGTGATCTTCGTATTCAAACCGCTGCGAGTGGCTTCGCGAACGAAGCCCCGGAAGGGCGTCACGCCAGAACCGCCCGCAATACAGATCAGATGCTTGTCATAAGCGGGGAGAAATTTTCCAACCGGCGGGATGACGAATAGCTTATCGCCGGGTTTCGCCCAATCAACGATCCGCGTACCCATTTTACCGTCGCGCTTGATCGTGACTTCATAAAAGCCGCGGTCGAGTGCGCAGGAGGAAAGAGAGTAGGCCCGTTTATAGGTCGGGGTATCGGGCCAGTAGACGGTGATAAACTGGCCCGTCTTGAAATCATGAGTGTAACCCTCCGGCCATTTGAGGCGGACGGTTTTAGTATCCGGCAACTCCATCGTTACCGCGTCAATTTCCATTTCAGCAATCAGTTTGGCCATAGGTCAGGAATGCAGCATAAGAATGAATTTTCGGGATTAAGACAAACCTTTTCGCGGTAAACGCGCCAGTCATCTGAGAAGCGATACGAAGCGCTACACAGGCAGCATTGTTCCCGTTGAACAAGATGAGTGAATGTCGGAATCGCGCAAGTACGAGTAACAACCCAAAAAGACCGTTGCCACTAAGCCTATCGCCCTCCCGTCAATGGTACTTGCAGATGAATGCGAGTTCCTTTCCCGGAAGCGCTTTGCAATTCGAAGCAGCCGCCAACACTTTCAGTCCGCTTTTCCATATTGCGAAGACCGTTACCGAATTGGGACGCGCTCGTTCGGGAAAAACCTTTTCCATTATCCTCGACCGTTAAAATTAATACGCCATTGAGGAACTTGAGTCCGACGCGGACTTCGGTGGCGGCGGAATATTTCGCCACATTGTTGAGCGCTTCTTTGAGCGTAAGAAAGAGATGATGACGAATTTCGGATGACAATGAAATCGCAGGCAGTTGTTCTGGAAAATCCAACCGGCAACGCATCGTTACGGAACGCAAGAACACCCCAATGTATTCCTCAATGTAACCGGCGAAGCGTTCGAGGGTATCGTTTTCCGGGTTCACGGCCCAGACGATGCCATCCAGGTTACGGATTACCTCGTGAGTGGTTTGAGAAATGGAGGTGACTTGAGTTTCGACGACCTCAGGATTGCTTTTGTTTTTCTTAGCCACATCACTAAGGAACAAGATTTGGGTGAGGCAAGCTCCGAGATCGTCGTGCATATCCTGCGCGATCCGTGAACGCTCTTTTTCAATGGCGTGTTGGTGCTCCAACAATTTCAGCTTCATCTCCATTCGTCGCTTCGTCACATAACGCGCTCCGAGCGATACTAGGGAGAGACTGGCGACCACCACGAATATTCCGAATGACCACGTCTGCCACCAATGCGGTCGCAAGGTGATTCTTACCGGCAGAACAAGAGAATTCCATACGCCGTCATTATTCGCGCCCATGACATGAAACTGATAATTGCCAGGGCGCAGGTTATTGTAATAAGCAAATCGTCGAGCTCCGACATCCAACCAATCGGAATCAAATCCATCCAGTTTATATTTGAACCGGTTCTTTTCCGGGGCAGAAAAACTTAAGGCTGTAAAATGGATCTCCAGTTCACCGCGACCGGGAGGGATAACAACCGAAGCGAATCCTCCAGCATTCGTGATCGTCGCTTTGTCGGCAATTATCGCTTCAACGGCAATGGGCGGCGGGTTGTCATTGACCTTCATGTTCGGGTCGGCGACGACAACGCCTTTGGTCGTGGCAAACCAAAGCCGTCCGTCTCTGGCTTTCCAAGCGGCAGGTTTGGCTACGTTGCAACAAATGATACTGGCCATCCCATCCTCTTTCCCGTAGGACGCGCAGGGCAGTGTGGCGATTTCCTTTTGATCCAGACTGTCGAAAGCTTTTTTGCGAACGCGGAAAATGCCTTTGAGGGAACTCATCCAGAGATACCCATGATCATCTTCCAGAATTTCGAGGACATCGTCATTGAACAGACCTTGCTTGGTTGTGTAGGTGGTGAATTTTCCATTGCGTAAACGGCTCAGTCCTCCGCCTCCGGTCCCAATCCAGAGATTGTTTTCCTTATCCTGATGAAATGCCTGGACGATGTTGTGACCAAGCCCGTCCTTAGTCGTATAGTTCGTGAAGGTTCCGTTCCTTCGTCGTGAAAGCCCGCCCGTGGTTCCGATCCAAAGACTGCCTTCCTTATCATCGAAAATGACTTTAACGCTCTCCCCCGCGAGTCCGTCCTTCGTAGTGTAACGAATAAATTTTCCGTCTTTGAAAAGAGACAAGGAACGGGACGTCCCCACCCAAATGTTCGTCTCATGGTCTTCGTAAATCACCGGGAATCCGATCGTTTCAAGCCCGTGCGATTGGTCGTAATGAGTCGCTCTGCCATCCTTGTAACGGAAAATTCCAGAACCGTGGTCTGTCCCACACCAAAGACTTCCATCCTGCCCCTCGTAAAGGGAAAGAACCCGGTAAGTCGCGAGCTGGTTAGTGAAAGCCTGGATCTCCGCCCCATTCTGTTTCAGTCCAAAAACACCACCACCCCACGTCGCACACCAGAATGTTCCGTTTTTATCCTGCATCGCAGACATCACATTATTATAGGTGAGTCCTTGTTGTTTATTCACTGTCGTGAACGACCGCGGCTTCAATCGGGTCAGACCCTCTTTACTCCCGATCCAGATGTTCCCTTCCCGATCTTCGCAAACGGCACTGACCCAATCGTAAGCCGCTCCTTCGCCTGTAAACTCGGTATGCAACTTTCCATGCTCCAACCAATTCAAGCCGCCGTAGGTCCCAATCCAAAGACGTCCACTGCGGTCCGGATAAATCGTGTTTACGAAATCGTCTGACAACGGAAATCGACTTTTATCCAGGTAGTCCCATCCATCTTTATTCTTACGACAAAGACCCATCTGGGTACCCACCCAAAGATTCGTTTCAGCGTCCAGGCAAACAAATCGGACAACTTGAGCCCATTCGCTCGCCATTTGGGGAATGGAAACAACGCCATTCTTTATGCCGCACAGACCTTTCGCCGTCGCTGCCCAAACCGTTCCCTGCTCATCTTCACAGAGCGACCGGACGACGTCGTGGGTCAGGCCTTCTTTTTGAGTAAAGTTGCGAAACTTACCCTCTTTAAACTGGCTTAGCCCGGCGACCGTCCCGATCCAAATAGACCGATCTTTGCTGACCAGAATTGTCCGCACCCGGTCATCGACCAATCCATCCGTCTTTCGATAATGCGAGACGTTTCCTTCTTTGAACCGGAACACTCCTTTTTCCGTAGCAATCCAGAGGTTGCCGTCCGCATCTTCCGCCAGTCCATAAATGCCTTCGGCTGCCAGAGGCAGTTCGTCTGGAGTCGTAAAATGCACGCCATCGAAGCGCGCCAATCCGCGCCTCGTGCCTATCCACAAGTAATGGTCGCGCGTCTGCAAAATGGCCGTGACGGAATCGTGGGGTACGCCCTGATCACTTTGCCAGACGTGCTGAAGAAAAGGTGAGGTCGTCTCAGCCGCAACGGTTTTTTCACCACTCCATAAACACAGAACGGCGAACAAAAGGAATATTCCACCGCGCCGGACATGAGACTGAGAGCGGTGGAATATCTTCATGCGATTACCTTGTCTTGGGAAGCGGCACCTGTTGCGGTGACATCAAATACGAACTCAAGTTCGCGATTTGCTCGTCTTCCAATCCTTCGAGCAAACCTTCGGGCATTAACGAGAGAGCGGAATTCTTGATCTCCACAATTTCACTTCGTTCGAGAACACTTTGTTCGCCGGAACTTTGCAGCGTAATCGTTCGATCCGTCTGGGCGGTGATGATCCCGTTCAAGACGCGTTCATCCTTCAACGTAACCACGGCCATCTTGAAATCGGTTCCGACGATGGCGCTCGGATCAATGATGTTCTCGAGTAAATAATCCAAATTACTGCGACCGGAACCGGTCAGGTCAGGACCGATCTTTGCCCCTTCGCCGTACAAGGTGTGGCACACTGCGCAGGCTTTATTGAACAATTCCCGGCCTTTGGGGACATCCGCTTTCTTGAGTCGATCCGTGGTTAAAAGCGTTTTGAATTTATCGATGGTTTCCTTCTTCTCCTTCCCACTCCCACGAACCTCGCCCCAGACTTCCGCGAGCTTCCCATTCAAATCCTTATCCTCAAAGGTGCGGATTTGACGGGCGTGATAGGCCGAGATATCCCGCCGCGGAATCTTGCCGGCAGCAACCTCGTTGAGCAACGCGCGGGCATAAGCCGGACGAGACACCAGCGTGCCGATTACTTCAGCATGATCGTCCAAAGCAATATCTTGATAGTGACTGAGAATTAATCCTGCTGCATTCGGAACGTCGTAGACGGCCAACCCATGCGCGGCGGTGGGCGCCAGTAATTTGTTCGCAAGCAATGTTTGGAGAAATGGCGGCAACGAATCCGATTTATTTTCAATCAGTTTCTGCAAAGCAGCACGGCGGTTGGTCTTTTCAACGGATTCGTCAAGGACAACCGTTTTCAATTCAGCGAACGCTCGTTCGTCTCCGAACAGGAGGCTCAAGTCGCGGAACAGGTTCTTCGTGTCTGAGGTAGAATTCTTCGCCACGACATCCCGAAGGTCAGGCCAGTTTTTCGGAAGATGCGCTTTGCGCCATCCCTGCACCGCTTGCGACATTCCCTGCAGAATGTCGGATTGAATCTCTTTGCTTTCAACGCGGGCCGTGGCGAGAACCAGCGCGTTCATCACGTCGGGGCTCTTCTCCATCTCTTCGGAAATGCGCCGGGCAATTAATCGACGAACGAGTGGAATTTGCGCATCGGTCGTCAAACTGATCGTGCGCATCGGATCAGAACCCACCAGCGGTTCTACTCCGTACCAGATCATCAGCGGCAAATTGTGATCGTTGGCATCTTCTGCGTGGGCCGCCAAAGCGGAAACAATCTCAAGACGACGGTCCACCGGGATTCGTTGCAAGGCTGACGCGAGTGCGAGCCGAACGAACGAGGATTGTTCGGTCTTCGCGAGAACGTTGAGTTGAGAAACCAAGGCGTCACTCACCGCGGTTTGCTCCGTCAGAAACCGAATGGCCCATGTGCGAACGTGTTCGTCAGGATGTTTGAGTTGTTGTGTCAGCCAACTCTCCCCTGCTCCGCCGGTCGCCTGGAGCGTCCACATCGCGCGAAGTTTTCGGCTGGTATCGGGAGCCTGGTTAAAGATTTTAAGCAAAGCCGAATTGGCGGAACGCATGTTGCGGCCGCTCGCAGCCCGTTCCTGCAAAACGCGGCGGGCATGCCGGGCGAACCACTCGTTCTCATGCAATTGCAATTTCACCAAATCCAAATCCTTCAACTTTGAAACATCTGCGATCGCCGGTTTGCCGGGGGTGCCATGGACAATCTTGTATATCCGACCCGAGGACCGATGCACGCCGTCGCTCTCGTGGCACTCACCAGTGTCCGACCAGTCGGCGAGAAACACACCGCCGTCATTCCCATAAATCAAATCGACGGCGCGGAACCATTTATCCGTCGTCTTCATGAAATCCTCGCCGTGTTTCCCAACGTATCCAGCACCAGAGCGTTCGATCAGATCGTTGTTTAGCCGGTAGCCATGCAGATTCACGGTGAAGAGAGTGTTGTGATATTTGCTCGGCCAATTGTCGCCTAGATACATCATCAGGCCGGAATGCGCGTGACCGCCGCCGAGGGAATCGTTACTTCCTTTGTTATCCCGGGTCTCCGTCCATTTGCGGCCGGTGTCCCAGTGATAATGATCCGCGTGCTGGTCAATCAACTCGTAGGCATGCGGGTTAAAATCCTGGCCATACATTCTCTTATAATGCGCGCCCGGAATGACGTGCCAGAGATGGCCGATGACCGTGTTGATAAAGAAACCCTCGCCATGCTCATCAAAATCCATTCCCCATGGATTGGTCGTGCCGTGCGCTACTACTTCAAAAATCTTTTTCGTCGGATGATAACGCCAAATGCCGCAGTTGATTGACGTCCGATCTTTTTTTGGCGTGCCTGGCTTTCCCACGACGGACGTTTCCAAAATGCCGTGACGTCCATAAAGCCAGCCATCGGGTCCCCACATCAATCCGTTGACGACGTTATGTTGGATCTTACCTTCGCTCCAGCCGTCGAGGACCACCTCCGGTTCACCGTCCGGAATGTCGTCGCCATTGCGATCGGGAATGAACAACAATTTCGGAGTGGCCAAAACCCACACACCACCGAAACCCCAAACGGCACTCGTTACTTTTTGGCCCTGATCCCAGAATACAGTGCGTTTATCGAAGTGCCCGTCGTGGTCCTTGTCTTCCAGAATGATAATTCGATCGCGCAGTTTTTTTTCAAAGACTCCACCTTCAGAGTAAGTGTAATTTTCTACGATCCACAAACGGCCGCGATCATCTGTTGAGATCCCGATCGGCTGTTGCACATCCGGTTCGCCGGCGAAGAGCGTGGCGTTGAATCCGGCGGGAAGGGAAATTCTCTTTACAGCCTCCTCTGGTGAAAGAAAGGCCTCCGTGGATTTCTCCGTGTTGAACGGCGTTGGAAATCCGTTCTGCACGGCTAACGGCTTAGTCGCCTCCGCCGAACTGGTCGCAACAATTGCGACGATAGAGAATAAATTCAGCAACGTCACGCGCAGTCCCTTGCGTTTGCGGTTCATCGTTAACGTGCGGCCTGTTGGCAAATCATTTATGTGATGCATCGATCGTTTGAAATGTCGTCTATTAAAACCCGGGCAAAGATTTGGGAGAACCCAAAAAATCTAAAGGTTTGTCCAAGGTGAACAAGTTCAAACATTTTATACGACGATTCCCATTTCCGCTTGGGAATTATTCGAATTTAACCCGAGAAGTTTTTATCGACTGCCGTTAAGAAAGAACGGGCTTTGGCGAAAACTCCTTAACGCCAAAGCCCGCATTGTCCATTTACCCAAAATTTTCTACGACTACATCAATCCCATTTAATCGCGTCCGCCACCACGATCGCACCCGTGGCCGTCCAGCACGAGAGCTTCACGTTCACAGGACCGCTCATGTTCCAACTGCCGAGCAAATTCCATTTTCCACCGTTCAGCTGCTGGTTAACATTCACCGTTGTCGTCCCACCCGCGTGCGTCACAACATAACTGGCAGATGTCGCGCGATTAGCACCTTGAGGCCACCAGGCCCAGACATTCCACGTCGCTCCAGTATTTAAGGTCGTGCTCCATTGGGCTGGCTCACTCACGGGCGCGGTGCTGTGGAAGCGGTAATCGGCACCGAACTTGTCCGTGGCGGAAGATCCGCTGGACCACGTGCCGGTCACGCTGAATCCTGCACTATTGTTGTCCACCGTGCGTGCAGACTTCACCTGTCCTTCGCACGCCGTCGTTGGGTTTCCGTTATTTTGATTCACCCACCAGGTCGTTGGGCCACCGCAGGAGCCAGAATACGGATCATCGGGCACTTGGTTCAGTTGCGGTTCGAAATGCAGATGAGGTCCGCTGGTCATGCCCGAATTTCCTACCTGGCCAATCTGCTCTCCGCAGGCGATTGCTGAACCAATGGCCTTCGCAGTTACGGTATTGTTCTGCATGTGCCAATACAAAGTTCTCATTCCACTCGCGTGATTGACGATCACATAATTGGCGTGACTGGGGTCAGTGCTGAGAGATCCGTCACCCCAGCCATTTTGTTTCGCCGCTAATGTGCCAACTGCAGCCGCGTAGATTGCGGTGTAGCGAGATGCGTCAAAATCGGTGCCGACATGGCCGTCATAGGTTTCGGTCTCGCACTTCCAATCACTGATAAACCCCGCCCCTGAGTGGTCGTAGTAGTAATGTTGCACCGCATTCGAGGCGAGGGGCAATCGGAAGAGCACGGCTTCAGCCTTGGACGCGAGGCCAAGGAAGCCGGCGCACAAAAGGCTGGCAGTCGCCCATTGAGTCAGTGTGTTTTTTGTTTTCATGATTTGATGTTTCTTTCGTTAGTTCTGGGTTGCTGTTGGTTTAGGGAAGATTGCTGACAATGGTTTGGATGGAACCGTCGGTTTGCTTTTCACAGACAAAGGTTTTTCCATCGTCTTTCCAGCGGGGGTTGACTCCGTCGGCAAGTTTGGTGGCACGCTTCATGGATCCATCGGCATTGAACTCGAGCCCCCAGGTTTCCTGCTGATCGCCGCTTTTGAAGTCGTAGAGGAACCACCTTTTATCTTGCGACCAGATCGTCCGGTCGTACGGGGTCGGCACAAACTGTTCATTCACCTGCTCCAATCCAACATTGGTGAGTTGCACCGGTTCACCTCCAGCCGCCGATACTTTCCAAAAAGAGGCCATGCCGGTCCGTGCGCCGCTAACAAAGAGGATTGAATTGTCCGCGGGATTGAATTCCGGCCGACCATCATCGAACCCGCCCTGAGTGAGCAGCCTTGACTGGCCGGTTACTAAATCCAGGGCCGTGAGTTGCCGCGCTCCCGGTTGATGCGGATCCAGTCCTTCACCTACTTTGGCGAAGATGACGGCGCTGCCGTCCGACTTCCAGTTGGCTCCGTAAACGCCTTCGACCTTTGCCAGTTCGCCGCCCTGCACATTTTCTACATGAAGAACACAATCACTTGTGGTGAAGGCGACTTTGGTTCCGTCCGGCGAAAACTTCGCGCGATAGACGCTGTCGTTAATCAAGCGGTCGCTCCCGGTCTCGTCCTGCACCCAGAGATCCATGCCGGAAGGAGCTTCGGAATCCGGGAGCGATTTCCCGTCGCGCCCTTTGGAGAGCAGGAAGCGATTTGCGTTTGGCGCTTTGTCGAAGACATATTCAAAACCCCCACGCGGAAGTCCTTGTTCCAAAGCTTCCTCATCCTGCAACTGCTGCTTGACCTGACGATGCTCACGCTCCTTTTTAAATTTCGTAAAATCGACTTCCTTGTTGGTAGGAGAACCAGCCCTGGAAGCGGATGCGCCTTGCGTGGTTTCTGTTGGCGGCTTTCCTGGCCAGAGCAACGCAACAACTGTTAAGAGAATGAGTAAGGAGAGGAGTCCCCATTTCAGTTTTGTTTTCATAATCATCGGTGTTGTTTTGGAGAAATTCTGGATTGGGGAAATGATCCCGCGCAAACGTCAGGAACCCATAACCTGAACGTTGCGCGGGTGTGTTCCCGTTGTTGTTACGGGACGTAAACAAATTTCACGGCATCGCTGACGACAATTGATCCGGCGTCCGTGAAGCCATCGGTGCTTTTCACGCCACGTCCAGCATGAGCGCGGAATGTTTTAACTAGGGTTTGCATTCTGTTTTTTCGGTTTGGTATTGCCCCGGGACAAAGGCATCTGCTGCGCACGACTTTCCGGGTAATGCAAAGAGAATAGAAATCCGCGCACACATCGAACATCCCCATTGCGGGTTACTGAAAGCAGATAGTTCTACGGTTTACGCTCGGGATACTACTTTCGGGGGATAGGGAAACGCTGAGGGGAGCATTCAGTTGCAGAGTCCCGACCGATAAACGTACGCAGGATGGCTTTGCAAATTTTCAACCCGCTTGGGATATGAACGTTTTACCGGCTGAAGCCGGGACTCCGAACCAAAAGGCCTGTGAGGCTACGTGCCTTTTTGTTCGAGAAACTTTACCACCGCTTCAGTGCGTGATCGGACATGAAGCTTCTCGTAGATGTTCCGCAAGTGCGTCCGCACTGTCTCAACGCTGATCGTGAGACTCTCCGCAATTTCTTTGTATTGATAGCCCTTGGCAAGGAGACAAAGGATTTCGTGTTCGCGCGGCGACAATTCCATTTTCTCAGCAGGCCGCGCGACTTGTGCCACCTGCGCTACGTATTGCACAAGCTTGCGCGCGATGTGGCTGGACATCGGCGACCCGCCACGATGCACGTCGGAGATCGCTTCAAGAATTTCGGCCGGCGGCGTTTGCTTGATGAGATAACCGCTCGCTCCAGCCACCATCGATTGGAAAATTTTTTCGTTTTCGATATAAACCGTCACCATGATGATCTGCAGTGCCGGACGCAGCACCTTCAACTTGGAGACACATTCAATTCCTGACATCTTCGGCAGGTTGATGTCCATCAAGATGACGTCTGGCCACTCTTTGGGTATCCCCGCGAGTGCGGCCTCTGCATTTGGAAAAGTCCCGACACAACGAAAACCGTCCGAGCCGCCGATGAGCGCAGCTAAACTTTCGCGCACTCTGGTGCTGTCTTCGACAATGGCAACTTTGATGGACATCGATCGGGGGGCGTCTGAAGCATTCCACCAAAAATAGCGGTGAGAGTCAAAAGGCTTTAGGGAACAAGTCACCAAGCACTTGGTAAGGATGACTCGGAATCCCGAAGGGTTCCATTCCACCTATAGTTCTGACTCCACGTCGTCCCTAATATCTCCTTGTGGGGAACGGAAAAAGCAAGCGGCCAAAAGGGTAAGCAAAACGCGTGTGGATTTCCCCTTTATCCATTTTTTGGATTCACGAACGCCCCAAGGTTTGATTAGGGACGACGTGGAAGTCATCCTTACCACGCGGATCGGAAAACTTCGCGCGCGTTTGCGGGTGAGGACGCGTGTTTCTAAAGTTGTTTCAGTCCCACGAAACGCGACTTCGATTTATCGATGCGCAATGGATTGCGGAGGGCGCGACCGAAACCGGCGAACTCGATTTCCATCACGTCACCGGTTTGCAGCTTCAAGCCTTGACCAAAACTAAACGCATCGGCACCGAAGAAATGGATGTGCGTATCGCCAGGGACACAATGCGAAGCGTATTTAAAATGGTGATGCTCCAGATTCGCGAGCGTGTGCGACATGTTCCTATCACCAGTGTGGATGTCGTGGGACCAAATTGTTTTGCCTTTGCGCTCGACGGACGCTTTCCCCTGCACGTCGGAGAAATCAGCACCGACGATTAACTCAGGCCCGAGGGCGCACGCGCGGAGTTTGGAGTGGGCGAGATAGAGATAATTTTTCTGCTCCATGATGTGATCGGAAAATTCATTCCCTTGCACGAGACCGATGCGATGCGGGGTGCCTTTCGGGTCCACGAGGTAAACGCCTGCGATCTCCGCTTCGTCGCCGCCATCGTCGCCGAAGGCCGGAACATCGAGCGCTTCACCGTGCGCGCACAAGATGTTGCCGTGACCTTTATAAAACCATTCCGGTTGCACACCGATTTTTCCCTTGGCCGGTCGACCGCCTTCGACGCCCCAGAAATACATTTTCATGCTGTCGCTCAACTCGGC
>JAQGOU010000017.1 GCA_028293445.1 Verrucomicrobiales bacterium
AGGCCTCCTTCCAACTCTCCGGAAAGGCTCTGTACGCGTACAGAGCTCTTTTCCGGAAGGAAAAGTTAACGAATAATCTTATTGGGGAGTTTTCAACTCCGGAATTTTGGGGAATATCCGTACAAGGGGCTTTTCCAACTCCCGGAAAGCAGCCTTGTACGCGTACAATGCTGTCGGAGGAGTTTGTAAATCAGTCAGTTACGACAAAAGCTCGAAATTTGACGCGAAAAGTCGGAAGTTGGCGAGCGAGGAAATTTCAGGTTTCGTGCCAACAATCGCAGCAATCCACCGTGGCGGCAGAAGGTTACTGGTAAGATGCCAAACGTCCACATCGGGCGATTTCCCGGCCACGTATCTACGGGCAGAACTACGATACGAACACACCAGCCAACCGCGAAAACCAGCTAAAGAAGCGGCGCTATTTTCTTAAGATCCTCCACGAATTGCTCCCGTTCGCGGCGACGCGTCTCATCATCCGGCGCGCGCAAAATCGACGAGGGATGAACGGTCGCCATGACGTGCGTCGCGAGATCCGACTCCACGAACTGACCGCGTTGAATTGAAACTCGAAACTCTTTCCCGAGTAACGCCTGAGCAGCAGTCGCGCCGAGACAGACCAACACCTGCGGTTTCAACAAATCGATCTCCGCATCCAACCAGGGACGACAGGCGGCGATCTCACGCGCGTTCGGTTTTTTATGGATCCGCCGTTTACCTTTTGACTCCCACTTAAAATGTTTCACCGCATTCGTCACGTAAACTTCGTCACGGTTAATCCCGGCCTCTTCCAGGCATTGATCGAGAAGTTTGCCAGCCGGGCCGACAAAAGGTTTGCCCGCGAGATCTTCGTCGTTGCCGGGTTGTTCACCGACGAAGAGCACCTTCGCCGTCGGGAGTCCTTCGCCAAAGACGGTTTGCGTTCCGGTTTTCCACAACGGGCACGCCGTACACACGGCAGCGGCTTTTTTTAGTTTCGGGAGCGTTGGGTGGGAGGGGATAAACTTTGCAGCGGAGTCGCGCAAATCAGACGGTGAAGGACGCGAGGTCACTTTCTCGCTGTGCCGCTTTTCCATGGACTAAAATAGCACATCCGCACGAGTTGCACCGCCTGGGAGGAAGAGATTACTTGGCCAAGATTTGCGCGAGGGCACCAGCCCAATAGCCGGCTGTCCCACCGACGGCAACCGCTTTGGATTCCGGAGAATCATCGGCTTTGCCCATTTGTTGCGCCTTAAATTGTTCGTGGGAGAGCGTAAAGGTCTGGCAGCCACACACGGAGAACATCATCAACGCGAGAACGAAGGTGGCGAGAGTCTTCACGGATGGAACTCTGACCATGAATCCGCGTAAAAGGCAACTCCTATCGGGACCGCACGCGGCCCATGGAGATAGGGCATGTTTTTGGTTTGGACGCCTTCGCCCAACGGAATGCAACCGGTTGTCCGGACCTGATTTCTCTTCTTGCTTTCTGTGGATTTCGACCTATTTCTCAACGCTCAACTTTAAATAAAGACCATGGCTTACAAAGACATCACTCCTCCCGCTGGCGGCAAAATCACGATTCAAAACGGCAAGCTGACCGTTCCGGAAAATCCGGTTGTCCCTTTCATCCGCGGTGACGGCACGGGCCCTGACATCTGGGCTTCCAGCGTCCGCGTTTTTGATTCCGCCGTGCAAAAGGCCTACGGCGGCAAGCGCAAGATTTCCTGGTTCGAAGTGTTCGCCGGTGAAGAAAGCTTCAAGAAATTTAACAACTGGCTTCCGGATGATACCGTTGATGCGTTTAAAGAATATCTCGTCGGCATCAAGGGACCTCTCACCACTCCTGTCGGCGGCGGCATTCGTTCGTTGAACGTGGCGTTGCGCCAGATGCTGGATCTGTATGTCTGTCTGCGACCGGTGCAATATTTCACTGGCGTCCCCTCTCCTGTAAAACATCCCGAGAAAGTGGACATGACGATCTTCCGCGAGAACACGGAAGATATTTACGCAGGGATCGATTTCCAGGCCGGCGGCGAGCAGGCGATGAAGGTTCTGGAGTTTTTGAAAACGGCGTTCCCGAAGGATTTCAAGAAGATCCGTTTCGGCGCGGACGCTCCGGAGTCGGTTGGCATCGGTATCAAGCCGGTCAGCAAACCGGGCAGCGAACGATTGATTCGCGCGGCGATGGAATATGTCATCACCAACAAGCGCAAGAGCCTGACGATTGTCCACAAGGGCAACATCATGAAGTTCACCGAAGGCGCGTTCCGCGATTGGGCCTATGATTTAGCCAAGCGTGAGTTCGGCGCGGTGGAAATCGATGGCGGTCCGTGGTGCAAGATTCCGGAAGGCAAACCGGGCGCAGGCGTGATCATCAAAGACGCGATCGCGGATATCGCTTTGCAACAGGTTCTGACGCGTCCGACCGATTTCGACGTGATTGCGACCTTGAACTTGAATGGCGATTACTTGAGCGACGCTTTGGCGGCACAAGTCGGCGGCATTGGTATCGCCCCCGGCGGGAACGTCAACTATATGTCGGGACACGCGATCTTTGAAGCGACACACGGCACGGCGCCGAAGTATGCGAATAAAGATATGGTGAACCCGGGTTCAGTGGTTCTTTCCGGCGAGATGATGCTGCGTTACCTGGGTTGGACCGAAGCAGCCGACTTGATCATCAAAGGTCTCAACGGCGCGATCGGCAGCAAACGCGTGACGTACGATTTCGCCCGCCTGATGGAAGGCGCGACCGAGATCAAATGCTCGCAGTTCGGCGATAACATCATCGCGAACATGTAATTTGGTTTTTACTTTAGCACGCAAAGCCCTCTCCGAAATCGGCGAGGGCTTTTTTTTTGGAGGTTCGGAGTCCCGGCTTTAGCCGGCAAAGCATCCAACTACGAAAGGCGTCTGGCTATTCCACGCGCGCTCGCAAATGTGACGCGCCGCCGCCTAAAGGCGGGACTCCGAACTAAACTTGCAGTCCACTTGCCGGGGCGTACGTTTTTACGAGGTGATGTATGGAGAAAATTACTTACGCATCGCTCGGTTCGTTGGGCGAAGAATTTCATAGCCAGTTCGATGCCGCGCTTTCGAAGCTCACGAGAACGTTTGGGAAAACCCATTCCTTGCTGATCGATGGGAAATTGGAAAAGGGTAAAGAAACCTTCGGCGACATCTCCCCTTCGGATACCCGCGTGGTGTTGGGAAACTTTCCGCTCGCAACGGTAGACGATGTGATGAAAGCCATCGCCGCCGCGAAACGAGCTTACCCGCCCTGGCGTGACCTTGATTGGCAGAAACGCGTCGCACTGCTTCGGCGAGCGGCGGACCTGATGATGCAACGACAATTTGAACTCGCCGCAATTCTGACGCTGGAAGTTGGAAAGAATCGTTTCGAAGCGATCGCGGAAGTTTCGGAAGCAATCGATCTGATTCTCTATTACGCGCAGCAGATGGAGAATAATGACGGATATAATATTCCACTCGTCACCACCGGTGCGGAACAGACGAGAAGTGTGCTGAAGCCCTTTGGGGTCTGGGCGGTTGTTTCGCCATTCAATTTCCCACTTGCGCTTGCTACCGGAATGGCAGCAGGAGCGTTGCTCAGCGGCAACACAGTCGTCTTTAAGCCAGCGAGCGATACACCGTGGTCTGGCGTGGGGCTCGCGACCGTGATGCACGACGCAGGTTTGCCCGCCGGTGTTTTCAACCTGGTGACCGGTAGTGGCGCGGTCGTGGGAGAAACATTACTCACGAATGGAGACCTGGATGGATTTGTTTTCACCGGCTCGAGGGAGGTAGGACTTAAAGTTCTCCGCGATTTTTCGGCGCGATCTCCAAAACCGCGCATCACAGAGATGGGCGGGAAAAATCCTACGATCGTCATGCCGTCCGCATCGTTGGAAGACGCGGCGGAAGGAATCGTCCGATCCGCTTTCGGCATGGGCGGCCAAAAATGTTCAGCGTGCTCGCGCCTCTATGCTCATGCGGATATTTACGATGCGCTGGCTGAAATGATGGTACCGAAAACGAAGAAATTGAAGATCGGTGATCCGCGAGAGCGAGATACTTTCCTCGGCCCATTGATTAACGAGCGGGCAGTGAAGACTTTCAACAGCGCTGTGCAACTGGGCAGAACAGAAGGTCGCGTGCTGTGCGGTGGAAACGTTTTGCAGGACGGCGCACGAGCGCACGGTTATTTCGTTGAGCCCACCATCATTGATGCGTTGCCCCAGGATTCGCGAATGTTTCAAGAGGAGTTTTTTGTTCCGCTCCTTTCCATGGCAAAGGTGCATTCCCTTGATGAAGCCATTCGGTTGGCCAACGACGTGGAGTATGGGCTCACCTCCGGCATTTTTACAAATGACGAGACTGAACACGCACAGTTCTTCAACGAGATCGAAGCCGGCGTCACGTATTGCAACCGGCGCGGCGGTGCCACGACAGGAGCGTGGCCCGGCGTGCAATCGTTTGGCGGTTGGAAGGCGTCGGGCTCCAGTGGCAAGAGTGCGCTCGGACCTTATTACGTCAGCCAGTTTATGCGGGAACAAAGCCAGACGATTGTTTACAAGAGATAGTTCGCAACTATTCTTCATTCAGGTTGTTTCTTTAACCGATTCATGAGCGAGCAAAACCATGTCCACACCGCGAATCGTCTCCGATTTTCACTCGCGATCGCGTCCGCGATTGTGATTGGGATCACAATAATTGGACTGCAAAGAATGCGGCAGTGGAAAGTCGATGAAGAGGCCAAAGCTCAACAGGAGGAATACGAACGAGTCACTTTCCAAAGGAAATCGCAGGTACAACAACCAGAGGAACAGGAATCGGCGCCTCGACCTGTGATCGCGTCTAAAAAAAGAGCTACAACGCCGGTAGCGGTCATTTCCCCGAACGGCAATCGGATTCCCACAAATGATCCGCCGATCATCGGAGTGGAATCAGCTCCAAATACTCCACCATCGATCCCGACCGCATCCGCCGTTGCGGGCGTTCCTCGCGGCACGCGCACGATTGGAAGCATCATGGGTAATGTTGTCTTAAAAGGAACGCCGCCACCTGAAAAAGTAATCCCGATGGACGCGGTTTGCGGCAATTTGCACCAGGGACCGGTAAAGACCCGGCTTTATCTCATCGGGACAAACAATGGATTGGCGAACACGTTTGTTTATATCAAGGAGGGTTTAGCCAAAGGCAGAAAATATCAAATGGCGGGCGAAGAACTTCTGCTGGATCAAACCGGTTGCCTCTACGAACCGTACGTATCGGGTGTCAGGGTCGGACAGAAGCTAAAGATCAGGAACTCGGACCCCGTGCTGCACAACGTGCACACCACGCCAACGTTACATCCGGACCTGGAATTCAACTTCGGCCAACCGGTGCAAGGTCAGGTCACTGAGAAAAGATTTTTAAAGCCGGAGATAATGCTTCGATTCAAGTGTGATGTGCATCCATGGATGTTTGCGTACGTCGGTGTGGTAGAACATCCGTTCTTTGCCGTGACGGATGCA
>JAQGOU010000154.1 GCA_028293445.1 Verrucomicrobiales bacterium
AGTCTGGTTTGAGGAACCAGAATTTTTCTTCGACCACGATAGTATGTTGGTGGGGCCGCCGGGCAAGATGGGCCGCTTTGACGTCGCGCTTTATTCTAGCATCACCGTAGTGAACGGCAAAACCGTGCTCTGGTATCCCGACCGCAAATTCTTTCTGCTCGGCAAAATCATCAGCGACAAAAAATGAGTTGATGTGGAATTCCGAAGCGCGAGGGATGTTGCGCCTTCAAGTGGCGCGCGGCGTTCACGCCGCTTCACTGTCCACCCATCAGAACGTCTTGAAGAAGCCATGTGCCCTCGTCCTTCGTGCATTGAAGCGGGCTGAAGCCCGCGCTCCTGGTCGCCTCATTTACCAAATGGTTTTCATCGGCCACATCTCGAGGTGCTTGAACTGTGCTTCGCCGCCGATCGCAGAGACTTCGAGGGTGGCATTCGCATCCATGACGGGGACGATGCGGGTTATGCAGACTTCGTCGTTTACGAATACCTCCATGACCGAATGGTCGAGGAAAATTCGCAGGTGTAGTTTCTTTCCCGTAAAAGGAGCCTTCACGCCGACGGCTTCGAATTGTGAGCCATCGAAACTTACCGTAATCGGTGGCGAATCTTTGGCAGCACTTTTGAAGTTCAGGCGGAAACCTTTTGCGGTGTTCAAATCAATCTCTGCGGACAGCTCCCACGTGTTTGTTTTCGGCAACGTTAATGTTTCGCTGCGGTTGTCCAGGCGGCGCGTTTTCCAGCTGAGCCGCTCGCCGCGGAGTTTCGTTAATTGCGGCGCGGGCTTTTGCAGGAGCTTTCCTTCCTTCGAAAGACTCAATACGCGGGGCAAACTGAGACACCCGTTCCAACCGTGCCCGTTCGGAAAACCCATAATCCAACCCCAGACGATCCGTTTACCGTCCGACTGCAATAAGGTGTTCGGCGCGTAAAACGTTCCGGCGTGATCGACCTCGCCGCGGGTCTTCGGTTCGAAACGGCAGGTCTTCGCATTAAAATCTCCGACGAAATATTGCACCTTTCCATATGGAGAGACGAAGAGAACCCACTGCTTGCCGATTTGGAAAAAGTTCGGACACTCGGCGCTGGCGGCCTCTTTGTCAGGATGATGAAAGAGAATGCCGCGATACTTCCATTGCGTCAGGGCGGCGTTCTCCGCTTCGTAAATATTCACGACTGCCTCGCCCCCTTTGCCCGCGTTGAGATTCCCGCCCAACACCATGAACGTGCGACCTTCGTGATGGAAAATAAATGGATCACGCCAATCGTTTACTTTTACTCCGCCATGAAGTTGCTCGGTGAGAATCGGATTGGCCGGATGTTTCTGCCAGGTGATTAAATCGTCGTCACCGAGGGCCGCCCATTGTTCGGCGTGGTCTCCGGCGTTTTTTCCCTGCGCAATGCTCGTGTAAAAAATCATCGGCTGACCATTGCCATTGATCGTGGCGCAACCTGACCAGATTTCACTTTCGCCCTTTTCCGTCGAAGGCCACAGGGCGATCGGCAAATGTTCCCACTTCACGAGATCGCGACTGCGGACGTGTCCCCAATATTTCGGCCCGCCCGCATCGCTAAACGGATAGTGCTGATAAAAGAGATGATAATAGCCTTTGTGAAAAATGGGGCCGTTCGGGTCATTGATCCATTGGGCGGGCGCAGTGACATGATAGATCGGACGCGCTGGATCGGCTTGTGCGCGAGGGGCAACAGCTGCGACGGCGCTCATCGCACGAACGATCGCGGGATTGGTGGAGCTTTCTCCCAAAGAGACGAATGGAACCAGAACGATAACCGCCAGCCATCGTGGAATCATGGCAGATAGACTTTTTACGATGGCCGAGTATTCGAGGAAAGAGGTTCTTCGCGATCCTCGTAGGAGACGACGTCAGGAGACTCTAATCTCGGTTTTACCGTCACCACCACCGAACAAGAAAAGTTAGAGTCTCGTGACCTCGTCTCCTACAAAGTAGAAATGAAAAAGGCCGCCCGGTTTCCCGGGCGGCTTGTTGGAGTTCAATCTTTAGATTGTCCCCCTTTCCCGCACGCTAAAGCGTGAACTCCAGCGTTAATGCGTCACAATCGTGACCTTCTCCGACAGCTGGCTTTCGCCACCGTCATTCACAGCGGAGACGTAGATCTCCACCGTCGAGGCGGCCGGCAGGTTCTCGAGGTTGAAGTCGAGATCTGCTGGTGAACCAACCGCGACCGGCTCCGCGTCCACACCGATGATCCTCCTCCAGACGCGGTAATGATCGGCACGAGCTGGCGCCTTCCATTTGAGCGCGGCAGTGCCCGGCCCGATCAAGACGGCGATCAAGCCTTCGACCGCGTCCGGCGTTTCAGTTGCACCTGGCTTGTTGAAGCCAAACGCCACCCAACGCGCATCCATCGGACCGATCAACTGTGCCATCTCATCAATGACACCGCGGATTCGCTTGCGCAGTTTCTCGGCTGCCGCATCGCGTGCCTCCAACAAGTTATCGACCGCAGCGACCTGCGTGTTGACGTTGTTCTGGGCAACGAGGAGTTGATCATATAACACCTGGCAGTGTGCCGCGGTGATGTGATGCAGTGGATCCTCCAGCTCGGGATGCGCGGTGAAGAAGGCTTTGAAAGCCTCCAGGATCACCAGCAACTCCTGTGTTGTACTTGGAATCATCAAGGAACCGACGAGACCAAGCACATCATAGGCTTGTGAGTATTCGCCCCCGAACAACGGTTTCATGAGGTCACGGCCGAGCGTAAGGCACGCACGGACTGTGACAACAATCGTCGCCAGCAAGGAGCGGACGGTGGTAAGGACGACCTTACCGGACTCGTAGTTATTGCACGCTGTCGTCAACGCGTCGGCATCCATGCCGATGTTATCTGCTGTGTTTTGCAGCAGCGGGATACCAGCGCCATGTGTGGTGGCAGCGGCTTTAGCGACCGCTGCGGCACCGCGCAGGACTGGGATAGGTTTTATTTCTTTCTGTTTCATATGTTTTACTTTCTCTTTGTCTCCAGCCTTTCGACTGAAAACGGTTTACTGACTACTGCCATCTTCAGACTTCCGACACTCGGTCCTCAGTCATCCGATGTTTTGGCTGTTCCAAACTTTGAACTTTAAACTTCAAACTTTGAACCAGCCGACACAAAGCACATCGCTGTCGGCCACAAACGTATTGCTTGTAAGACCCGCGACTGGGTTGGGTTTCTTAGGTCCACTCCGGTCTTCGTGAAGATTCTCAGGCTCAACATCGAGCCCTCAAACCTATGCGGCGGATGTTAGCAGTAGAACGCTAACACACAAGAGCAAATTTAAATTTATTTTTTAGATGCGGTGAAAGGGCGCGGCCGCAACCGTTTCCCGTAGCAGTAATTTGCAAACCGAAGAATGCTTCCCGATTGCACTCGGTAGGGCGGAGTTGCGCTCCGGCCTGACTCAGCCAGAACAGCGTCTCAGCGTTCCAGGCATTCACGCGTAAGGGGCGTGTGGCCATGTGAGCAACGTTTCCGTCATGATAATGCTTTTTGCGTCTGGCCTTCTTTTCACGCATATTTGATTGGGGGAATGAATCCCACTGTCACAAAATGGCGCGTCTTGCTGGTCGATGACCACCCACTATTGCGCAATGCGATCACCTCGCTTCTCAATGCGGAAAATGATTTTTCTGTGTGTGGGGAGGCGGACGACATAGAGACATCCCTGCGGCTCATCGCAACACTTAAACCCGAAATCGTGATTCTGGATTTAACGTTGCGAAGTGGAGACGGATTGGAATCGTTGCATCGGATCAAGGAACAGTTTCCCAAAACGAAAGTGTTGGTATTTTCAGGACGCGATGAATCCATTTATGCGCTTCGCGTCGTTCGGGCAGGGGCGTTAGGGTTCGTTCGCAAAGAAGAATCCGTTGAAAAACTATTGCTGGCATTGAGAATGGTTGCCAACGGCATAGTTTATTTGAGCGAAGAGGTAGAAGCGCAGTTATTAAACGCCCCTGACGCCGATAAAATCCCTTTACCGCAGTCCCCTGTTGCATCGTTGACCGACCGAGAATTACAGATTTTCACGCTTTACGGACGCGGCAATGGAACCAGCCAAATTGCCGAAAGACTTGGATTAAGCATTAAAACCGTTGAAGCGCATCGAACGAATATCAAAGAAAAAATGAACATCAAAAGTGCGGCCGAATTTCTTCGCCGTGCTATTGAATGGATGTCAGGCGACGACGGAAGGAATCCGGATGTAAAATCCCCTCATTGATCGAAGGGTTAACGGCCGCGCAGGTTAAGAACCTCAATCCGCTTCAAGCCAAAAACCTTCGTCGGAAACCCTAACCGCCAGGTGTTTGACTCCGCGCAAGGTGCAAACCAGATCGTTTATATCGATTGGCTTAACCAGGAAGGAATTCGCGCCGAGCTTGTATGCCTGATTCATGTCCTTTAGTTCTCCAAGGACACTCAAAATGATGACGGGCAGGTTGCGGTGTTCCGGGCTGGCGCGCAGGAAAGATAAAATTTCAAGTCCGCCCATTCTTGGCATCCGAAGGTCTAAAAGAAGAATGAGTGGATACGGATATTTAGTGCGGTCAGCAAATCGGCCCTCTCCTTTGAGATAGCAAACCACTTGCTCGCCATCGGTGACCATATTGATCGGGTTAAGAAGTTTAACCGTCTTGAATTGATGTTCCAGGAACATCACGTCTCCCTCGTCATCATCGGCGATCAGGATTGGCTTTGGCTGCATACGTTGCTCCACCGCGCAAAGAATAAAATTAGGGTAGCCACGTCGCAAACCAAAACCAAAGGACGGATTTCTGAAATAGCTATCAGGGATGGCCTTACACCAGTTGGCTGAATTCCCTTAGAAGGAAACGTAATCCCACAACACAAACTTGCAAAGAAAACACACCCCTGAGATGGGCGATGGTGACCGGATCGGCATAAGGTCGAGTTGGTGGAGGGGTGACCTTGGCGGGGGTGGTCAAAAATAGCCATTTTTGACCGTGTTTTCATAAACTGCTGACTGGTAGCTATTTGGCGTCGTCGCGATTATTCGCAACGCTTTTTTAGCTTCTAAAATCCCGTGGCGATTATTCGCCGTGCCGTTTTAGCTTCTAAATTACCGTCGCGATTATTCGCCACCACGTTTTAGCTTCTAAAATGGGACGGCGATTATTCGCAGCGTCATTTTAGCTTCTCAATTACCGCGGCGAGTATTCGCCACGGTGTTTTAGCTTCTAAAATGGGACCGCGATTCTTCGCGGCTGCGTTTTAGCTTCTAAATTGCCGTGGCGATTATTCGCCGTGCCATTTTAGCTTCTAAAAGACCGTCGCGGATATTCGCCACGCCGTTTTAGCTTCTAAACTGGCGCCGGGAATAATCGCAACGGAGTTTTAGCTTCTAAAATGCGGATGGCGAAGGTGCCCATCGCCCTCATTTCTGCAAACAAATCGGGTGGAACACATTTCTTGCTCGTGATATAACAATGATTCAAGTGCCGTCATCTGTTTCAAGAATTCTGTTGTTCGTCCTTTGGCTTGGCGCCATTGGGGCGGGCACTGTTGCCTTGCTCAAATATCAGAATACGAGCGGGGGAATGGGGAGCGCGCCTCAATATTGGCCGTCGGATGCGCCGATTAGCCGGGCGTCGGATCGGGCGACTCTGATGCTGTTTGCGCATCCGAAGTGTCCTTGCACACGGGCGACGGTGGAAGAGTTGAATCGTCTGCTGGCTCGCTGTTCGCATCCCGTTGCGACGCGTGTTTTCTTTCTTAAACCAGCCAATGCTCCGAAGGATTGGACTGAGACCGGTCTTTGGCGCAGTGCCGCAGCGATTCCTGGGGTCGAGGTAAAAGAAGATCCAGAGGGCAAATTCGCGTCCCAGTTTGGGGCGAGCACTTCTGGCTCGGTTTTGCTTTACGATGCGAAGGGGCGATTGTTATTCAAGGGTGGCATTACCTCCAGTCGCGGCCATGCGGGGGATAATGTGGGCAGCGACACGATCGTTTCATTGCTGGATGGAAATGATAATGGTCTGAAACAAACTCCCGTCTTTGGTTGTTCCCTCATCACTAGCGTCCCTACCAACAGAAACTCCTATGCAGTCAGCTCCGGCAGTATCTCAAATCCCAACAAATAGCGCTTCGATTCGAACGGCTGAACTGTTCAAGGAACAGCAGCAGAGCATTGTTAAGCATACTGACCTGCTGTTTGCGCGGCTGATGATTTGCCAATGGCTCGCGGGCGTGGCGGCCGCGTTGCTGATTTCTCCACGAACATGGATCGGCCTTCAGAGTCAGACGCACGTGCATGTGTGGGCGGCGATTCTTCTCGGCGGCATCGTAACCAGTCTGCCGGTCTGGCTCGCCTTGCGGCAACCGGGACAAGTCTCGACGCGGCACGCGGTGGCGGTGGGGCAAATGTTGATGTCCGCGTTGCTGATTCATTTAACCGGCGGCCGGATTGAAACGCACTTTCACGTCTTTGGTTCGCTGGCGATCCTGGCGTTTTATCGCGACTGGCGGGTACTGATCTCGGCGTCGGCGGTGGTTTATGCGGATCACTTGTTGCGAGGATTTTTCTGGCCTCAATCCGTTTACGGCGTACTCGCGGCGCCGATCTGGCGTTCATTGGAACACGCCGGCTGGGTGATTTTTGAGGTGGCCTTTCTGATGATCTCCATCCGCAAGAGTCGCAGTGAAATGTTGGTCGTGGCGGAACGACAATCCGGACTAGAGTCGATGAAAGAGACGATCGAGCAGACAGTCGCGGAACGCACCGTGGATTTGACTCGTGAAATTGCGGAGCGGAGGGAAGCCGAGAAAAGTCTCAAACTCAGTCAGGAACAACTGGCGCACGCGCAACAGATTGCGCGGCTCGGAAGTTGGGAATGGGACATTATCCCCAACAAGGTGACATGGTCGGAGGAAACGCGTCGTCTTTATGGATTCGCGCCGGAAGATTCCGGTTGCGTCATGGAAGAATCCTGGAAACGAGTTCATCCCGATGACCGGGCGAAAGTTAAGGAAGCGCTCGATCAATCGGTTCAGAGGAACCAACCCTATAACTGTGAACATCGCGTCCTTTTGCCCGACGGAACGGAACGCATCATGCAGGGACGGGCTGAGATCGTTCTGAATGAGAGCGGCAAGGCGATCAAGATGATCGGCACCACTCAAGACGTCACGGAAACGAGGCAGGCGACGGAGGCATTACGTCGCACCGAAGAACAATTTCGCCAATCACAAAAGATGGAGGCTGTCGGACGGTTGGCCGGCGGGGTCGCGCATGATTTTAATAATTTGTTGACGGTGATTGGTGGCTACTCCTCCGTGATGCAGCTGAAGATCGGCGCCAACGATCCACTGCAACGAATTGCCAGCGAAATTGGACAGGCCGCCGAGCGGGCTGGAGGATTGACCCGTCAGCTTCTAGCGTTGAGCCGCAAGCAGGTTCTGCAACCGCGCGTCCTGGATTTGAACGAAGTGGTCACCGGCATGGGCAGGATGTTGCAACGATTGATCGGCGAGAATATTGAATTGCGGACCGTGTTCGATCATTCGCTGGGACACGTCCTCGCTGACCCGGGCCAGATCGAACAAGTCATTCTCAACATGGCTGTCAACGCCCGGGACGCGATGCCGAATGGTGGCAAGTTGACCATCAGCACGTCGAACGTGACGCTGGATCAGAAGACGATGTTTCGTAATCGAGGGCTCGAGGTTGGTCATTATGTCATGCTGGCCATCAGCGACTCCGGCGTGGGTATGAGCGAAGAGGTAAAGGCGCATTTGTTTGAACCGTTCTTCACCACCAAAGGGGTTGATAAAGGGACGGGCCTCGGTCTGGCGACGTGCTATGGAATCATTTGCCAGAGTGGTGGCGATGTGCGGGTTTACAGCGAGCCGAATCGCGGGACGACCTTCAAAGTGTATCTGCCGCGCACGAATCAGTCGCAGGAATCTTTGGTGGCGATACAAGACTCCAAGACGTTGCCCACCGGCACTGAATCGATTCTCATTGTCGAAGACGACTTTTCCGTGCGTCGACTGGCGGCCATGATTCTGTCGGAATGCGGCTATAAAGTGCAGGAAGCGTGCAATGCGGCTGAAGCGCTCGCGCTGGTGGAAAAGAAGGTGCGCTTCGATCTTGTGATTACCGATGTCATCATGCCCCAGATGAGCGGCAAGGAACTTTACGATCGCCTGAAAGTCATCGTTCCGAAAACGAAGGTGTTGTTTATGTCGGGTTACACTGACGATGCCCTGGCGCATCACGGCGTGCTGGAAGCGGGTTTATCCTTTTTGGAAAAGCCGTTTTCGCCGGTGCGCCTCGCGCGCAGTGTTCGCGAGATCCTCGATCAGGCGAGCGCCGGGAAAAACGGCAAAGAATGATTTCCGGATAGGTTTGGGTTGTCGCGCTTCGGATCGCGGCGTTTAGAGCGTGTGTGAAAAATCCGATGATTCGTAGCAGCCGACGTAAGGAGGCTCAAATCCCTTTGGAAAACGTGGCGGCACGATCCAGGATGAGCCTCCTTACGTCGGCTGCTACCATTTTTCACACAGGCGGAACGTCTCAAAGAAGGCCAAGGTCCTCCGTCGTTCGTGCGTTGAAGCGGGCTGAAGCCCGCGCTCCTTCACTGCGTAGCGACCGAGGCTTCCTTGTGTTATCGCCGGTCGGTGTTGGCGAGCAGGAGTTGTAGTTCGGCCTGGGCTTCTTTGTGACGCGGGTCGAGGCGCAGGGCGGTTTGCAGAAAACGGACGGCGTGGTTGGTTTGACCGCGGACGCTCAGGATTATTCCAATGTTATAGGGGACGTCGGGATTGTTTGGAATATAGCGCTCGGCGGTGAAGTAATGGTTTAAGGCGGCGTCGAGATGGTCGAGTCGCAATTCGCAGTTCCCGGCGCTGAAGTGGGCCTGGCCGTAGTTTGGTTTTAGTTGAATCGCTTTTTTGTAGCAGTCCAAAGCTTTGGCATATTCCTTTTTTCGATAGTAAGCGATTCCCAGATTGTGATGCGCCTGGGCGAGTTCTGGTTTGGTCTGGATGGCGTCGAGGAACTGGTCGATGGCTTCGTCGAAACGGCCGAGGAGGTGGAGAATGTTGCCGAGATTATTGTGTGTTTGCGCGTGGTTGGGTTTGAGACGCAGGGCTTGGCGATAATAATTGGCCGCTTCATCGAAACGATGTAATTCAGCGAGACGATCGGCGAGATTGTTGTAGCCGACCCAGGCAGTGGGATTCTTTTGGATGGTGTCGCGCCAGAGTGTTTCTTCATCCTGATAAGTGCTGGACTGGCGAAAGGTGAGAATCGCGAGGATCAACACGACGATGGCTCCCGTGATGCGCGGGAAGTAGCGAGGGAAGCTCGAGGTTTTAGCGCGCGCTTGTGAGACCCGGCGAAAAAGTTCCGCGCTGAGCCCAACGGCTAAAACAATAATGCCGGGAATGGCGATGTATTGGAGATGATCGGCGACCTGCGAGAAGAGGAGGAAATTCATGTCGAAGAAACCGAGCACTGGCAACAGGGCGGCGGTGAAGTAACCGAAGGCGAACAGAAACGGGCGTCCCCAGGTGCGTCGATACGACCAGAAGACAACTAACAGGCTGAGCCAGAGTGCGGCGGGTAAATAGGAGATCCATTTGGTTTCATCGATGTCCCATTGCGGATAGATCATGCTGAGCTTTAGCGGCCAGAGGATTTTGCCGAGGTAAAACCAGAGAGCCCAACTGCCGCCGAGGACACGGGTGAGAATGGTGTCGGTTTCCTTGGCTTCGCCGAGGAGGACTTCGTGCAATTGAAACCAGACCGTGACGAGGCCCATCACGAACGCGAGGCCGAAGAACGGAACGCTGTGGCGAATGTTTTGCCACGTTAGCTTTTGTCGCAGCCACCAGACACAGAGCAACAGCACCATGGGCAGGACGACGACGGATGATTTACTTAATAACGCGAGCAGAAAGAGCCCGAGCGCGGACCAGTAAAAGCGTTTTCGTTGTTCAAGTTCGAAGCGGAGGTAGAGGAGCAGCGCGGCGAAATAAAAGAACAGGGAGAGAACGTTTTTGCGCTCGGCAATCCAGTCCACGGAGGCGACACACACCGGATGAACGACAAACAAGGCGGCGGCAAGCCAGGCACCGGAAATTTTTAGGCGGAGCAACACGCGCCACAACATTATGGCGCTCAACGCATGGAGCACGATGTT
>JAQGOU010000161.1 GCA_028293445.1 Verrucomicrobiales bacterium
GCCAAAACCAGGAAAGTGCGAAATGTTGGTTTGGTTGAACTCATTTAACGAGCGAACAGAAAAGCAGGATCATCTGTAAAACAGAAGTCAGAACTCCTAACGGTTTACCGCAAACCGCGTTTGGCCAATTCGCCGAGGCACCACTCATATTCACCGACGAGCTGATCGACGACGCTACGATTCTTCATCTCCGTTGGCATAACTTCCCACGTGTAGGTTTCCATTTCCAAATGGGAACAAAGCTTTGGATTCTTTTGCAGAGCGTCGAAAACGCCGAGCAGATGGTCGGTGGTGTTGTCGAACAAAGCCGTTCTCGGCGCGTGCAACGGTATGTGGAAATGAATGCGCCACTCCTCTTCCGTCAGCACTCGTTGTAACAAGGCGACATCGAGATCGCGGTAGCGCGTGAGAGTCCCCGTCACATCCCGCGCCACCACCTGATGCAAATAAATATCGTCCGTAAACTTATTCAGCTCACGACGCACCTCCTCTGTCGGGCGAACTTTCAATGCGGAACTTAAATGCAGTTTGCTGATCCGAATCTCGTGCTGCTGAAATGCTGCCAGTGCCCCGTGCGGTTCCTCGAATTCTACTGCCAAATGACAGGTATCATAATTCACCCCGAGAAATTCTTTCAGCCGCGCATCGTTCCCATGTTCGGCGCGAATCTGATTGATGAATGCGATCGTCTCGCCGCTCGTTTCAAAAAGACACAGTGGCTCCGGCTCCACGCCGAGATGTAATTGGCGTCCTGTTTTCTCGCTGACTCGCGCAATATGTTCCACACAGCGAAAAAGATTATCCCGCATCTGCCGTTGCTCGCCCGGCGTGCATTCAAATTCTTTAAACGATCCGGGCACGGTGCTGACACTTCCCTCGACACCTTCGGGAACCAACTGCGCGAGTAAATCAAAGAGGCGATTCGTGAACTCCAGTCGATCCGCCGATGTCCAGTCCGGGAGATAAACCTGTTCCTTCACCCGCGTGCCGTGGAATTTGCCGAAGGGAAATCCGTTGATCGTGAAGACGTAGCAATTGTTTTCATCAAGCCACTTCCGGAAGGAGGAGAGTATCGACGGTTCGCTCAGTTCGCGCGAAGCCTGGTCACTCAAGCGCAAACCAATCGCATACGGTTTCTGCGGACATACCCGTTCGCGCACCGCCAGTGTGTATTGTTGCAGCGAAGCAAACGTTTGCGCCCAATTCTCACCACGATGGATGTTCGTGCAGTAGGCGAGGTGAAAACCGTTTAGATGCATGCGATCAAGCGATCCGAAATTTTCCCGACTGTTCCAAAAACTTCAGCGGATTCTGATAAATCACTTTGTCGATCAGATCCGCGTGATGACCGCGCTTGCGCATTTCGAGCGCCGCTCGCGGCACGGCCAGCGGGACGCTTACTCCCCAGTCGCACGCGCTGTTCATCCAAATGCGATCGGTGCCGTACATCTCCAGCATATCGATGGCGCGCGCCGCGGTGCATTTCGATTCAGGATAAAGCGTCATGCCGGCCCAGAACCCGGCCTCCAACGGAAGCGCGATGGTGTGTTCCTCGACGTGATCGATAATCACGCGTTCCGGTTTAATTCGTTTGTCGTTCTTTAAAACATCAATGATCAGCTTCGTCCCTTTGAGTTTGTCCTCGAGGTGCGGCGTGTGGACGAGAATCATCTGGTTGTGGCGGGCGGCAAGGTCCACGTGTTTCTCGAGCACCTTGATTTCGTTGCGGCTGTTTTTGTTCAGGCCGATTTCGCCGATGCCGAGGACATTGGGGCTGTTGAGAAACTCCGGGATAATCGAGAGGACGTCATCCGCAAGTTGCGTGTCTTCGGATTCTTTCGGGTTGATGCAGAGCCAGCAGAAATGTTGCAGCCCGAATTTCGCAGCTCGCTTCGGCTCATGCTCGGTGAGTTGCAGAAAGTAATCGCGAAAACCGTCGACTGAGCTGCGGTCGAAACCCGCCCAAAATGCCGGTTCACATATTGCCGTACAACCTGCCGTGGCCATGTCGAGATAATCGTCAGTCGTGCGACTGACCATGTGTCCATGAGGTTCGATATAGCGCATAGGCGTGCGAGAAACTTATCTCTCCACAGTCCCTCTGGTCAAACGCGTTTGCCGAAATGGAATGCCGGCCTAAAACGTCCGGGCCGGAAAATGAATTGGGCCGCGGCACGGTGAACCTCTCTAAAATCGAAGATACGAGCAAAGTGTGACATTTTGTCACACTCGGGCGGAGTACTTTTAGTGAAGACTTCTGCGGGGGACTAATTTCTTCCCAAACCGTCGTGGCGGACCGAAAAACGGTCCGCATTCAACCGCCGAGTGTCCAAAATGCTTACTTTGACGGCAAAACTATCCAAGTTCGTCAAAAATGGTCAGTTGGGACGGCGTCCCGAACGGAGAAAAAGTTTTTTGCTGACTTGGGACGCTGTCAGAAATGAAGAAAACGGTTTTCCGTGTTTCCGACGACGCCGCAAACCACAAGAAAGTTTTTTCTCGGTTTGGGACGCAGTCCCGAATGGAGGAAAAACTTTTTCCGCATTCGCGACGCCCTCCGGAGGAGGGAAAAACTTTCGGACCGTTTCCAGCGACGTCCCAAGTCAGCAAAAAACTTTTTCCGTCCCTGCGGCGGCGTCGGAAACGAAGAAAATGGGTCTATTGCCTCCTTCGAATGAAAAAAGCAGCCCGTTTTGCGCAAAATCGGACATTGCCACGATGAAGAGTGAGACATTTTGGCACACATTGACGCGCTGGATCGGCGAGAACGCCATTATATATATGCGAGCGGTAAAGGTGATTTGCAAAAGCAACCGAACATTTTTCCCAGAGGAACTCGGATTCCAGCCTCCGCAATCTATGAATTTTAGGATTTGAAACGCGTCAATGGGCGAAGATTACTTCAATTTTGGTCAAGATTCTGTTTCATTAACGCTATCAATATGTCGCCTGCTATGAATCGCATCGTCGCCGGTCTGTTTGTCGTCGCATCCGCCTTCGGATTGTCCGCCGCTCAGGCTCCGATTTTCATCGAAGCGGAATCGTTTGCTGATCACGGTGGGTGGTCATTGGACACACAATTCGTCGTCGGAATGGGCTCTTCTTATTTGCTGGCGCACGGCGTCGGAAAACCGGTGGTCGATGCAAAAACAAAATTCACCGCACCCGAAGCTGGGAGTTACCACGTCTGGGTCCGCACCAAGGATTGGGTGGCGCCGTGGAAAGCGCCCGGAACGCCCGGACGTTTTCAACTCATGGTAAATGGAAAAGCGCTCGCGACAGAATTCGGGACAAAAGGAGCGGAGTGGCATTGGCAGGAAGGTGGCGCGATTGATTTGGCTGCCGGAGAAACGACGCTCGCCTTGCACGATCTCACCGGATTCGATGGACGTTGCGACGCGATTCTTCTGAGCGCCGATGCAAGTTATCGTCCGCCTGAAGGAGCCGCGTTGGCGGAAGCGCGTCGTGGTTGGTTGAATTTGCCCTCCGGTCCGGAAGACGCGGGCGACTATGATTTGGTGGTCGTCGGTGGCGGTTACTCGGGAATGGGCGCGGCGATTTCGGCAGCACGGCAATCGCTCAAAGTAGCTTTCATCCAGGATCGCTTTGTTCTCGGTGGCAATGGCAGCAGTGAGATTCGTGTCTGGGCCAATGGGGGAACGATGCGCGGGAAATATCCGCACCTCGGCGAAATCGTTGAGGAGTTCGCTGATCACGCGCCGGATTGTCCGGCTGACCCGGAGTTTTTTGGCGCCGACGTGAAGGAACAGGTCTGCCGTCGCGAGAAAACGATGTCGCTCTTTCTCGGGCACTTCGTTCGCACCGCCGAAATGGATTCTGCCACCGGACGCATCCGCTCTATCACGGCACTTGATGTGCGGACCGGACGTGAACGTCGTTTTCGCGGAAAATTTTTCGTCGATTGCACCGGACACGGTGAACTCGGTGCGCAGGCGGGCGCGAAATATTCCATGGCCCCGAAAGGACGCATGGGGATGTCCAATCTTTGGTTTTACCAGGAAGAAGAAGGACCGCAGACCTGGCCGGAAACACCGTGGGCGTTGCCACTGGAGATGGGTGATTTTCCCGCGCAAAAGAAAAGCAAATCGGTGATCGATGGCAAGCCGTTCATGAAAGCGGAGTGGTTCTGGGAATCTGGTTTCGACCAGGATCCCATCAAGGGCGCGGAGTTGGTGCGTGATTGGAATCTGCGCGCAGCGTTCGGCGCGTTCAGCGCGTTGAAAACCGGAGCGGACAAACCTAAGCACGTGAACAGCGCCTTGAAATGGGTTGCTTACGTCGGGGGTCCGCGTGAATCGCGTTTGCTGGAAGGCGACGTCATCCTTTCTCGCGAGGACATTATCAGCCAACGCGATTTTCCAGATGGCTGCGTGGCGACAACTTGGGACATCGACCTGCATTATCCGAAAGAACAATACGCCAAGAAATTTCCGGAGAATCCCTTTATCTCGCGCGCGGAGTTCGGTGCAGGCGTGGATAAAAAAGATGGCTATCCTGTGCCCTACCGCTGCTTTTATTCCACGAATGTTCCGAATTTGTTCATGGCCGGCCGTTGTGTCAGCGTCACGCATCAGGCGCTCGGCACCATTCGTGTCATGCGCACCTGCGGCATGATGGGCGAGGTGGTCGGAAAAGCTGCTTATGTGTGCGTGGCAAAAAATGTGGATCCACGTGGCGTCTATGAAAAGCATCTCCCACTGTTGCTCGAACTAATCTCTGAACCCGGCGCGATGCGCCGCGATTCTATCGCCGGAAAGCTGCAACGCGATCCACACATCGCGGACGTCGCTCCATTTTTTCAAAAAGGATCCGACCCTTTGTCGATTGCCGCAGGAAAACGTCCGGCCACGGCGGCGACAAACAAAGTGGTATCGCTCGATATTCCCGGAATTCTCGTCGATGAAACAGCGGCGGCGTTTCGTGGCACCTGGACTCGCGGCGATAATTTGAGGCCATTTATCGGAGACGGTTATCGCTATTCCAAATCGGCGAACGGCGAAGCGAAGTATTCCTTCACGGTGCCCAAAAATGGCCGTTACGAATTGCGCCTCTCGTGGGTTGATGATCCGAATCGAGCCACCCAGGTACCTTGCAAGATCGAGCGCGGTACCGAAACACTGTTGAAACTGCGATTGAATCAGCGTAGCAGCAAAGCCGATGCGAAAGGCTTCCATTCACTGGGCGTGTTTGAATTTCAACCCGGGATCGAGAACGCGGTCACCCTCTCTACCAGCGGCACAGATGGTTACGTTCACGCGGATTGCCTGCAAATCGTGGAGGCGAAACATTAGCGCGTTCTTTCGCGTTTTGTTTCTCAGTTGTGTCCGGCAATCATCAATGGATTTTACGCCTCTGGCGATTGGTTGCGTTGGGTTTAGCCGCGTGGCTGCTGCACAGCGCGGCGCAAAAAAACGAAGCGCCCTCGCGGACTTCATCCATCTCGCTCGATCGGGCGCGCAGTTTTTTTCCTCAAGCGACACGGGTCACGGCGTCTGAACAGGAAAAAGGCGGCGACGGAGTTTTTGATCAGGGCGGTCACCTCATCGGATATCTCGTGGAAACATCTCCAGAGTCGGATGCGATCATTGGTTACGCTGGACCCAACAATGTTCTCGCGGCGCTGGATCCGAAAGGAGGCATTGTCGGTGCCGAGCTTCTTTCCAGCGGTGATACGGCAACGCACGTCGCGGCGATAAAAAAAGAGGATTCTTTTTGGAAACAATTTATCGGCTGGGCTCCGGCGCATCAACCGATGCCGAAGATCGAAGGGGTCGCAGGATCCACGCTGACTAGCCTCGGGATTGCCGAAGCAGTGCAGAAACGTCTTGCTGGACACGTGGAATCTTTGCGCTTCCCGGAACCGGTTACGCTTGCTGAAGTGCACGCACTTTTTCCTTCCGCGGAAACGTTTCAAATGGAGGAAGGCCGTCCGGGTTGGCACGCGGTAAAGGATAATGCCGGAAAGCAGTTGGGATTCGCCGTGCGCACGTCTCCCTTTTCCGACGCCACGCACGGACACAGCGGTCCGACAGAATCTCTGGTCGCCGTTACTACAGATGGGAAAACAGTTTTAGGCGTACGCATTCGCCGTAGCTACGACACCGATGATTACGTCGACAGCGTTCGCGAGGATCCAGATTACCTGCGGCAATTAACCAACTTCACGGTGGAACAATGGGCGAAAATGGATTTTAAAAAGGCTGGCCTCGAAGGCGTTTCGGGGGCAACTGAGACAAGCTTCGCCGTGGCCGACAGTATTCACCGACGTTTCGCGGCAGACGCGGAATCGCAATCCAAATCCGTATCAACAAGCAAAAGTTTATTCAAACCACGTGACTGGGCCCTGCTCGCTATTCTGGCCGGAAGCCTCGTGATGACGTTCAGCAGCTTGCGCGGCCATCGACGAGTTCGCCTCGCCTGGCAAGCGATTCTGATTGGCGTGTTTGGTTTATTTCTCGGCGATTTGTTATCGGTAGCTTTGTTCACAGGTTGGTCGCGAAATGGATTGGCCTGGAAAATTGCACCGTCACTCGTCCTGTTGGCTGCGACGGCCCTACTCGTGCCCTGGGCGTTTCGTCGGCAGCTTTATTGTCACGAACTGTGTCCGCACGGCGCGGCGCAGGAATGGCTTGGACGTTTTAGAAAACTACACGTTTCGCTCCCCAAGTCGGTGACAAAATATCTCGTGTTGCTACCGGGCGTTCTGTTGGTCGCAGCATTTTTTTTGGCACTCATGCGACCGCACGTGGATTTGGCTGCGCTGGAACCCTTCGACGCCTGGGCGCTGCGCGGCGCGGTGGTTGTTTCCACAGTCATCGCTTTAGTCGGATTGGTCGCCTCACTGTTTGTTCCAATGGCGTATTGTCGTTTTGGTTGTCCGACGGGGGCGCTCCTGAAATTCGTTCGCACCACGGGGAGCAATGATCGGTTCGGTCTCCGTGATGGCATTGCACTCTCATTGATTATTGCAGGAAGTCTCTCGGTGTTTTGGCCGACCCGCGGCGGATCAATGAAGGTGTCTGAAAATACGACGGAGTTGCATGGCACGGCTTTCGGCACCACGTGGACGGTAAAAATTCGGAACCACGCAACCACTACGGGCGAATTGAAGCAAACGCTTCAGGCCGAACTCGAGCGGATCGAAAGCACGCTGTCACATTGGCGCACGAATTCCGCGACGTCGCGTTTCAACGCCGCGAACACCACACAGCCGATCGAGATGCCGGAAGAACTCGTTACGTTGGTGGCCCGCACGTTGGAGATGAGTCGCGCCAGTCATGGAGCTTTCGACATCACGGTCGGCCCGCTGGTGCAAGCCTGGGGATTTGGTCCAGGCAGAGCTCGCACTCATGCGCCGGAGGCGAGTGAAGTCGCCCGCCTGCGCCTCTCGACTGGCTGGGAAAAACTTAGTGCGGACATCAACACACACACATTGCAGAAGAGTCACCCCGACTTGAAGATTGATCTGGGGGCCATTCTTCAGGGGTATGCGGCAGATCGATTGGCAACTCTGTTGAACGCCAACAAATACGACGATTATCTGATAGATGTCGGAGGGGAATTTCTTGCGCGCGGCAATTGGAAGGTCGCGGTTGAGAATCCGGCGCATCCGCAGGATCCATTGCGAGTTCTGCAGTTACGAGACGCTGCCCTGGCAACCTCTGGCACCTACCGAGCCAACCATACCGACGGCAAGAAGCATTGGTCACATTTGATCAATCCACACACTGGGGAACCGGTCGAACACGAAACCATTCTCGTCAGCGTCGTTCATCCCTCATGCGCCAGCGCGGATGCATGGGCGACAACGTTGCTGGTGCTGGGTGGCGAACGGGCCGAAGCGTTAGCGAACGCGAATAGCCTTTCCATTTTGATGT
>JAQGOU010000165.1 GCA_028293445.1 Verrucomicrobiales bacterium
TTAGGGGGTTTCCCTGAAAACGGCTGGCCCGACGGAAAAATGAAGCCCCAAAAAGGCTTTTTTCGTCTCCCAGAAATTTTTTGGGCCTGGAAAAAGCCTTTTTGCGGGTTCAAAAAATAATTTGGACTCAGAAAAACCCTTTTTCTGGCTTCAAAAATATTTTTGAAGACGCAAAAAGCCTTTTTCTGCCTTCAAAAAATAATTTAAACCCGCAAAAAGTCTTTTTTCGTGTTCCCGAAATTTTTTAGAGTCAGAAAAAGGGTTTTTCTGAGGACAAAAAATAATTTATCGGCGGAAAAAGGCTTTTTCTGAGGATAAATTTAAATTTGCCGGGAGAAAAAGCAGCGAAAACGTGGTTTTTGACCGAATTCCCGACTTTTAAGAGCAAAATCACTCGTTTTGGACGCGTTTCGCCCGTCTTCCAAGGCGAAAACCCGAAAGTGGCTCTTTTTGACCACCTTCGGGTTTCAAATTTAGGACTAAGGCGGAGAATGGCGATTATTTCTTCTTTTTAGGTCCTTTATCCTTTTTCACGTATTCGGTCCGGCAGGTTTTGAGGATGCTTTCGATCTTTTCGACGATTTTCGGATTGGCCGCAGCCACGTTCTTGGTTTCGCCGAGGTCCTTCTTCAGATTGTAAAGTTCCAGCGGTTGTCCTGGTTTCAAGCGCAAGGCTTTCCAGTCGCCCATCCGCACGGCCTGTTGAAAACCGCGTTCGTTAAATTCCCAGTACATATAGTCGTGCTCCTGCTGTTTCCCTTTGCGCAGGAGCGTTGGGGCGATGGAAAGGCCGTCGATATCTTTGGGCGCGCTCACGCCAGCGAGGTCACAGGCAGTCGGGAGGAAATCCCAGAAACCCCAGATGTGATCACTCACCTTGTTGGCCTTCACGTGACCCGGCCAGCGGACGATCGTCGGTTCGCGAAAACCGCCTTCATATAAATCGCGTTTGATGCCGCGCAAGGGACCAGCGCTTTTAAAGAAAGCGTTATCGGCACCCCCTTCGTGATGCGGACCGTTATCGCTGGAGAAAAAGACGATCGTGTTCTCGTCGAGTTTGAGTTCTTTGAGCAAATCGAACAACCGACCGATGTCGCGGTCCATTCGGGTAATCATCGCCGCTTTTTTGCGTTCGGTGGCCGGCCAGTTTTCCTTGGCATACGGTTCTTCACTGGGCGGATTAATTTTGCTGTGCGGTATGGTAAAGGCGAGATAGAGAAAGAACGGTTTATCTTTCTCGCGCCGCACGAACTCGAGCGACTCTTTGGCAAATAGATCGTGCGTGTAGTCATTCGTGTTGTTGGCGATGCGTTCCCCATTGCGAAACAGATAGTCTGTGTAGTAATCGTGCGCGTGCACCTGGTTCAGGTAGCCATAGGAATAATCGAAGCCTTGCTTGGGCGGAACGCCTTCGGTGTTTTCTTCTCCCAGTCCCCATTTGCCAACCAGCCCTGTCGTGTAACCAGCGTCCTTGAGAATCTTCGCGACGGTGAGGTCATTTGCTCCCAGGCGATTGACGTCGTTGCCGCGCACGGTGGCGTGCCCCATATGTTTGCCGGTCATGAGCGCGCAACGCGACGGCGCACATACCGTGTTGCCGGCGTAAGCCTGAGTGAAGCGCATTCCTTCTTTCGCCATTTTATCGAGGCTGGGCGTCCGGATCTGTTTTTGTCCGAAACAACCGACTTCGCCATAACCAAGATCGTCGGCGAGGATGAAAATGATATTGGGCTTTTTCGTTTCGGCCGTGGCGGAGGTGAGCAAGAAAGTCAAAGCGCCCAGGGCAACGACCACTTTGGTGAAGAGAGTTTTCATTCGGTTTTGAGCAAGACGAGAGCAGGGGAGCATTGGTTTCGTTGAGATCATTTTTTCATCGAAGGAATCAAAAGGATAGATGAGGCAAAGGGTTAGCTAAAGGGTGAAAGGCAGGAATCCTTACCCTATTGGCGATTGGCTATTTACCTATTGGCTATATGAGCACGCGAGCACGGTTATGTGAGCAACGCCAGCGATCCCGGCAGTGAGGCGCAGGCGGATCGGCACAGGCCGATGAATGTTTCCTCGGCCAGGCTGAGCCGTTTGCCGTGCCAATGAAGAATGCCCCAGCGACGTTGCAATTTTTTCCGGCCCAGCGGCAATGCTACGACCGATCCCTGTTCCAATTCCCGCTGGCAGATCCAGGGTGCGAAGATACTCACGCCCAATCCAATTTTCACCAGTTCCTTCGTCGCCTCCATGCTGCCGACTTCAAAGACGGTGTTTAGCACCATGCTTTCGCGGCGGAAATATTCTTCGATCAAACGAAAGGTCACGCTCCGCTTGTTGTAGAGAATGTAATTCTGTTTTGGAATTTCCGAACGCTCGACCCGTTGCGCGCGTGCCCACGGGTGCAAAGAAGAAACAATAAATTGCAGGTCATCCGTGAAGAGCGGGTGAAATTCCAGTTTCGGCTCCTTCTCCGCTTCGAGGCAAATGGATAAATCGATGCGTTGGTGCAGCAACGCGTCCACGAGGTGCGGAGTATCTCCCGGTTCGATGGTAACCGTGTGGTCGGGGAAGCTTTCTTTAAATTCGCGTAAGACCGAGGGAATCAAGTGCTGACATGCTGTCGTGGTTGCACCCAGACGCAATCGGCCCTGGCCCCATTTCCCGAGATGTTCCATCGATTCGCGGGCGTTTTCATTTTCCTGCAAAATCCGCGTGGCATGCTGCAATAACTGTTCTCCCGCTTGAGTCAGTACCACTTTTTTGCCCAACTTGTCTAAAAGACGACAGCCGCTGTCGTTTTCCAGCGCCTTCATCGAGTGGCTGATTCCGGATTGAGTCAGATGCAATTCACGCGCGGTCTGCGTAAAGCTTCCTGTTCGTGCCAGAACGGAAAACGCGCGAAGCTGTCGGCTGTCGAAGGGAAGTTTCATATATGAGTGCGGCTCATCATCTGCATGTGTAACCCGAGTAGCATTCATCACGCCAGAAACGCAACGTGGCACAGCGAGCGCTAAAGCACTGCTCGGCAAAGAAACTTGCCGTGCTGTGATTAATAAGACGACTTTTCAAATTCCGAGTGCGCCGCGCCACCAGCTGCGCTTGGGATTTGTTCCGCTCACGGATTGTGCGCCGCTCGTCATGGCGCACGAACTCAACCTGTTCGGCAAATATGGTATGCAGGTCACGCTCCATCGGGAATTGGGATGGGCCAGTATTCGTGACAAAGTCATTTACGGCGAACTTGACGCCGCCCACGCGATTGCGGCCATGCCCGTCGCGGCCACGCTCGGGCTCGGTTCCATTCGTTGCGATTGCCTGACAGCCTTGGTTTTAAATTTGCACGGGAACGCCATCACACTCTCGAATGACCTGTGGCATCGAGGCGTTCGTGACGGCGATTCGTTGCGCGAAGAAATCAAACGTTCCCAAGGCAACAAACTGTTTACGTTCGGTGTCGTTTATCCGTTCTCCTCGCATCGGCATCTCCTGCGCAAATGGCTGACGACTCATGGCATCGATCCCGAGCGCGATGTGCAAATGGTCGTTGTCCCTCCCGCGCAAATGGTGCCGAACCTGAAAGCCGGCAACCTCGATGGTTTCTGTGTCGGCGAACCGTGGAATTCAGTGGCCGTGGAAGCCAACGTCGGTTGGTGCGTCACGACCAGCGCAGAGCTGAGTCCAGACCATCCAGAAAAAGTATTGATGGTGCGCCGCGAGTTCGCAGAGAAGCGCGAGGCTGAGCATCTCGCTCTAGTTGCAGCTTTGCTTGAGGCGCTGGAATTTTGCGAGCGGCCCGAGAATTTCTCGCAGATCATCTCCACGCTCGCACATCCACGCTACGTCGGTGTGGCGGCGAATACTTTGAGTTGCGGTATCACCGGCCAATTTAATTTTGGTCACGGCGTCACGCGCACCGTTCCCAATTTCTGCGTCTTTCACCGCAACAACGCCAACGAGCCTTCGAGTGATAAAGCGGCCTGGACACTTCAAGTCGTGAGGGAGAGCGGTTTGTGCACCGATACTTCGCTGCTCACTCCCGCGTTGGGACGCCGCGTCTTTCGTCCTGATGTCTACGACAAAGCACTTCGTCTGCTCCCGACCGTTTCAATCTCAAATCCAAATCAAACTGAATATGAAACCAAACATCAAAATCTCGCCGCCGTGTGAATTCAGCCGTCGCAGTTTCCTGCGTCGAACCGCCAAAGGTGTTACCGCCGCCACGTTGCTCGCGGGTTTGCCGAAAGGATGGGTCGGAACCGCTTACGCCGATGATGCGCCGGAAACGAAAGTCATGAAGTTCGGCATGATCGCGTTGACCGATTGTTCCTCGATCGTCATTGCGCACGAGAAAGGATTCTTCAAGAAATACGGAATCGAATCGACTGTCTCCAAAGGTGCGAGTTGGGCAGCGATCCGCGACTCGTTGGTCAGCGGCGACATCCAGGGCACTCACATGCTCACTGGAATGCCGATCGCGTCCACGCTCGGCTTGCTCGGTTCACCGAAGAAGCCGATGATCATCCCGTGGTTGCTGAACCGCAACGGTCAATCGATTACTCTCGCCAGCAAATTTAAAGGGAAAGTCCAGGCCGATCCGAAGGCGTTAAAGCCATTTGTCGAAGCGGCCAAGAAGGCCGGCGAACCGTTGACGTTCGCGATGACTTTCCCCGGTGGGACGCATGCGATGTGGATGCGTTATTATCTTGGTGCCGGCGGCATTAATCCAGACAAGGACATTTCTCTCATCACCATCCCTCCTGCGCAAATGGTGGCCAACATGAAGGTCGGCAAGATGGACGGTTTCTGTGTTGGGGAACCGTGGAATGCCCGATCAATCGCCGACGGCATCGGTTTTACTTCCCTCAACACGCAAGATATCTGGAAAGATCATCCGGAAAAAGTTTGCGCGTTCATGGAGGAGTTCGCCGACAAAAATCCGAAGACCATCAAGGCGGTGCTGAAGGCGTTGCACGAAGCGAGCGTCTGGCTGGACAAAATGGAGAATCGCCCGGAACAAGCGAAGATCGTTTCGCAACCGACCTACATCAATTGTCCGCCTGAGGTCATTTTGGGTCGCATGCAGGGACATTACGAATTTGGCGACGGCCGCAAAATGGAAGATCCGAACTACATGATCTTCCACGATCGCAACTGCAATTATCCGCAGCACAAATATGCGACATGGTTCCTCTCGCAGTATCGCCGCTGGGGTTTTGTCGACGGCACCATCGATTATCAAGGCGTCGCAAAGAAAGTCATGCGCCCGGATATCTACGAAGCCGCGATGAAAGAAATTGGATACGCCCACGGCGGCGCGAACACGGATCCCGAGACACTCTTTGACGGCGCGGTCTTTAATCCAGCGAAGCCTGAGGAATACGCAAAGGGATTTGCCATCAACACGCTAAAAGTCGCCTGAAGAATCCCGTCACTTCGCAATGAAAGATAAATTCAAATTCGATTGGCTCCTGTTGCCGCTTCTAGGCGCGGCCTTCGTCCTCATCATCTGGACGGCGACCAGCGCGACGTGGGCGAAAGGTTTGCCCTCCCCGGTAAAAACGTGGACGGGCAGCAAATTGTATATTGAAAAGCCTTTTGAAAAACGCGGCGAGCAAGACCAGGGGATTTTGCGATTTACGTGGTACTCGCTGCAAATGGTCATCAAGGGTTACCTCATTGCGTTGATTGTTGGAACACCCATTGGCTTTTGCCTCGGGCTTTCCAAGACGTTTGGAAAAATCTTCGATCCCATCATCCAGATCCTGCGACCGGTCTCACCACTGGCGTGGCTGCCGCTGGGGTTGATCCTGTTCCAACGCCCAGGGCCTTCCGCGTTGTTCACGATCGCACTCTGCGCGATGTGGCCAACGGTTTTGAACACCGCCGTCGGCGTTCGAGCGATTCCACAGGATTATCTCAACGTGGCCAAAGTTTTAAAATTATCGCGTTGGAAAACGCTATTCAAGGTGATGGTCCCCGCGACGTTGCCGTACATGTTCACTGGCTTTCGTTTGAGCCTCGGCATTGCGTGGTTGGTCATTGTCGCCGCCGAGATGTTGACGGGTTCGCCTGGTGTCGGTGGTTTTCTTTGGCAGGAATACAACTCGCTGATCTATGAACACATCATTCTCTGCATTCTGACGATCGGCATCACCGGTTTCATTTTGGACAAGCTGATGGGTCTAATGGAAAAGAGATTCAAAACCGCCTGAATTCATGCCTTTCCTTGAATTAAAAAACGTCAGCAAAGGCTACGGCGCAAAAGACGAGCGCACGGAAGTGTTGCGCGACATCAATCTCCAGATCGAAAAGGGGGAGTTCGTGGCGATCGTCGGTTACTCCGGCGCGGGAAAAACCACGCTAATCTCGCTCATTGCTGGTTTGGCAAAACCCGACAGCGGAACGCTGACGCTCAATGATCTCGAAATTACTGAGCCCGGTCCGGATCGTGGCATCGTCTTCCAGAATTATTCCCTGCTGCCGTGGTTGACCGTTTACGAAAACATTTACCTCGCCGTTGACCAGGTGTTCCCAAATTGGAGCGCTGCGAAAAAACAACAGCACACGGATAAATACATCGCGATGGTCAGCCTTTCGCCGGCTCGCGAAAAACGTCCGGCAGAACTATCCGGTGGAATGCGACAACGCGTTTCGGTGGCCCGATCACTTTCGATTGATCCGCAAATTCTTTTGCTGGATGAACCGCTCAGTGCTTTGGACGCTCTCACGCGCGCAACCCTCCAGGACGAAATCGTTCGCATCTGGGAAACCGACAAGAAGACCGTTGTTCTAATCACCAACGACGTCGACGAAGGATTGTTAATGGCGGATCGCATTATCCCTTTGAGTGCCGGTCCGAATGCAACGCTTGGACCTTCGATTCAGGTGGACCTTCCCCGCCCACGCGATCGCAAAGCCATTAATCACAATACGCGCTTTCAAGAAATTCGCCGCGAAGTGATCGACTATCTCCTCGGCACCGGCGCGCGCCAGCGCACCACAGTGACGAGGAAACTCTTTCTCCCGGACATTGAGCCAGAGGATCTGTCTGTCCCGCGAAATCTATTCAGAAAACGCCCTGTCCGCCGTCAGGAAATCAAAACTGAAACCATGGAGATTTCATGAGCGACTACCTCGAGATTTCCAATTTGACGAAGACGTATGAGACGCCAAGAGGACCGGCAATCATCGTCAAAGACTTCAATTTAAAAATAAAGAAGGGCGAGTTCGTTTGTTTGATCGGTCATTCCGGCTGCGGCAAATCAACCGTACTTTCGATGGTGGCTGGCCTGAATGAAATCACCGAGGGAGGAATTATTCTCGCGGGCAAAGAATTGGTCGGCCCCGGGCCGGATCGCGGGATTGTTTTCCAATCGCCTTGCCTGCTGCCGTGGTTGAGCGCCTTCGATAATGTGATGCTCGGTGTTAACCAGGTTTTCTACACCGCCAGCAAAGAGGAGCGTCATCAGATTGCCGAGTATTATCTGAGTGTCGTCGGTTTGGCTGATTCCATGCACAAGCGGCCAGCTCAACTTTCCCAGGGAATGCGCCAGCGGGTCGGGATTGCCCGCGCCTTTGCCCTCTCGCCCAAAATGCTTTTGCTGGATGAGCCATTCGGAATGCTCGATTCGCTGACACGCTTCGAACTGCAGCAGGTCCTCATTGAACTTTGGCGCAAGGATAAGAAGACCGCATTGATGGTCACGCATGATGTCGATGAAGCGCTCTTCCTCTCAGATCGCATTGTCATGATGACGAACGGTCCTGCGGCTGAAGTCGGCGACGTTCTTAAAGTTAATTTTCCACGTCCACGTCATCGCAAAGAGGTGATGGAACATCCTGATTACTATCGTCTGCGCGAACGTCTGATTGGCTTTCTGGAGGAACACGCTCACAAGGGAAAACCATCGACGGAACCTTCTCAGAAATCATTGCCACCGGAAAAGCCCGCTCCCAAACGCATTTCTGCAAATCAACTCCTTCCTCATTGAACTGAACCTCAATTATTCATGAAACAAAAACCCACACTACACACCAAGATAAAATCCAAGCTCCTCAAGACCGCAATGGTCCTGCTTGCCGCTCACACCGCAGTGCAAGCTGACGAGAAAATCGCTGCCACAGTGGCTGCCCCCGCTCCCACACCTGCCCCGACCAGTGCCGGCTTGTTAAATGACTTCCTTCGTGAGAAGCACCCCGCCTTCAGCAAATGGGACATTGGCGGCCAGGTCCGCGCACGCGGTGAATACAAAAAATACTTCGCCGCCGCAGGCGTTCCGGGTGCCGTCGATTTTGCCGCTACAGGTGACGGGGATAATGCCTATTTCCTTTTGCGCGAAAAATTTCACATCGGCTACACACCCTCTCCCTGGGTCACGATCTACGGTGAAGCTCGCGACAGCTCCGCACAGAACGACGACCGCAAACCGAGTCCGGATTCCGACACCGTCGATTTGTATCAGGCCTATGTGAGAGTCGGTAATCCGAAAGAATTTCCGTTAAGCCTCAAGATTGGCCGCCAGGAACTAACCTATGGCGATGAACGTTTAGTCGGAAACGGCGATTGGAACAATATCCCGCGCTCCTTCGACGCCGCCAAAATGCGATTCGAGAACGACTGCTTCTGGGTCGATGCGTTCACTGCGTTGCCCGTGCTTGCACGTGATGACCGATTCAACCGCGCCAATGAGCACGACATTCTTTCCGGCGTTTACGCGTCCACGAAGAAGTTGTTGCCGAAAACTGAAACCCAATTCTATTTCCTCTCGCGCAATACCAGCACTGACTCAGCGACATTCTTAACTAAAGTGCTGAGTGGCTTGGTCTCGCCGCGTGACATCTACACCGTTGGTGGACGCGTGAAATCGGCCCCCGGTGAATTCGGGCCATGGGACTTTGATGCCGAAGCCGCGTATCAATTTGGCCGTTTCAAGACGGGTGTTGCCACGAAGAGCCTCGAGCAGCAAGCGATGGCAACACACGTTGCCGGCGGTTACACATTTGCTGAAACCTTCGGCAAACCCCGTGTCGGTCTGGAATACAACTATGCCTCCGGTGACAGCAGCGCGACCGACAGTAAACATGAGACGTTCGACAATCTGTTCCCCACGAATCACAAGTTCTACGGCTACATGGATTTTGTTTCGTTGCAGAATATTCACGACCTCCGCTTTGCCAGTTCCATCAAGCCTTGCTCCAAGCTGACTGTGACCGGCGACGTCCATGCGTTCTTGCTGGCCGACAATAATGACTTCTTCTACTCGGTTTCCGGAGCACCGCGCACGACGGGTGGTTATGGAATCAAAACCGCAGCGGGTGATTATGTCGGCACCGAAATCGATCTCGTCGCCACGTATGCGATCAAGCCTTACGCGATCCTGCAGGGTGGTTATGGGCATTTCTTCAAAGGCGAATACGTCAAGAATTCGCTCGCCACGACTGGCGGCTCGAAAGATGCCGACTGGGTTTATACGCAGATGGTTTTCAACTTCTAATTCACTTGATCGGCGAGCAACCAATTCAATCGGGTCGAAACGAGGAGCATCATACCTTGATCGACCAGTTGCTCGCCGAACAACGCACCCTCACGGCGGTCGCGCAGTTTGCGAAATGGCATGACGTCCCGAGGATGCCAATGCCAGCGCAGCGCTACCGTAACCTGATCCCGGTTACGCTGCCGAAGCCCGGCGAACAGCTAGCCTTTGAAGTTGAGTTGGACAAATGCTCCGGTTGCAAAGCCTGTGTGACCGCTTGCCATAATCTGAACCAACTGGACGAAAACGAAACGTGGCGTTCAGTTGGTTTTCTCCATGGCGGCAATGCATTCAAGCCGCTGCAGGCAAACGTCACGACAGCCTGTCATCATTGCGTCGATCCCGCCTGCTTGAATGGTTGTCCCGTGCTCGCCTATGAAAAAGATTCCATCACCGGGATTGTGCGGCACCTCGGAGACCGCTGCATGGGTTGCCAATATTGCATTCTGAAATGTCCGTATGAAGTTCCGCAGTTCCGCAAAGACCGCGGTATTGTTCGCAAGTGCGACATGTGTAGCAGCCGACTCGCAAACAACGAAGCTCCGGCGTGTGTTCAATCCTGTCCTAACGAAGCCATCCGCATTGTTATCGTCGATAAGAAGGTCGTGGCCGCCACAACGACCACTGAGACGGAGTTGGTCCCAGGAGCTCCCAAGTCTGAA
>JAQGOU010000202.1 GCA_028293445.1 Verrucomicrobiales bacterium
GCGTTGGTATCAGGATGTTTTCTCCCTCACCCAGTCAGAACAGAGATCGGCGGCACCGCGCTGCGGATGCTTGCCCTCTCCCGCTGGGAGAGGGGACCTGCGCCTCCGTTGTCAAACCATTCAGTCCGCGCCGGGCGCTGCGCACCGCCCGAGATCCTGGGCAAACCCACGGCCCTCCGATTCCCTCTCCCAGCGGGAGAGGGTTAGGGTGAGGGAGAGTCGTTCATCGGATCAGGGACGCCAAAACTTTGAAGAAAAACGCCAATACTCGCGTTTCATTCCACCGAAAACAGCGAAGAACCTTTTGGAAGGCCCTAACTCGTTGAGAGCTAATAGGAAGAGAGAATTGGCCTGTTCCCGGCCGTATTACCTTCTTGGAACCGCTTAATTCCGATATTTTGGGTGTTAATGTCAATGGACAGGACATTCGAGGAGGGTTGGACTTGGATATGAACAAGGCCGAAAAGATCGCGTCCTTGGTTATATGGCTATCCTTCAGCGCCATTTTCGCGGCATCCCGCGGTGGGCGTGATACAGATGGAAGCGACATGACCTTCACCATGTTCAAGCATCGGTTCGTGGCCAATTTGTTCTTCTTCGCGATTCTCGGGATTCTTGTCATTGCCTTTAGAAACATCCGAGGCAAAAAGTAGATGCGCTGAGTTTCTTTTGGCAGGCTTAGTCCTGAGATTTGGAGATAGACTATCGACGATTGGCGATTCCGCGACAAAAGACACATGGCAATTGACCGCTCGGGGTCGTTTACCTAGACTCGCCCCCTCTTTTTTATGAACGTTTTGATCTGCGACCCCATTTCGCCAAAAGGCATCGCGCTGTTTCAACAGCGGCCTGAATTCAAAGTCACTGTCCTCGACAAACCGCTCAAGGAAGCTGAGCTCATCCTCATCATGGCGGACGTCGAAGCGATGGTCGTTCGTTCCGAAACGAAGGTGACCCGGAAAGTCATTGAGGCGGCACCCAAATTGCGGGTCGTCGGCCGCGCTGGCGTTGGCATCGATAACGTCGACGTAGAAGCGGCGACCGAACGCGGCGTCGTCGTCATGAATACCCCCGGCGGTAATACCGTGACCACGGCGGAGCTGACCTTTTTCATGCTCGGCGCACTGGCCCGTCACATCGCTCCGGCGCATGGTTCCATGGTCGCTGGCAAATGGGATCGCAAATTGTTCCAGGGTTCGGAAATTCATGGCAAGACTCTCGGCGTGCTCGGCATGGGCCGTATCGGCGGTGAAGTCGCCAAACGAGCGCTCGCCTTTGGAATGAAGGTGCTCGCCTATGACCCTTTCCTGACTGACGCCCGCGCAAAGCAACTCGGGGTTGAACTCGTTCCGGACCTCGATTCCATTTATCGTTCCGCAGATTTCATCACGGTGCACATGCCGGTCACCGACCAGACGCGCGGCATGTTGAACGCCGAAGCCTTTACGAAAATGAAACCCGGTGTGCGCATCGTCAATTGCGCGCGCGGCGAGATCATTGAAGAAAAAGATTTAGTCGCGGCCCTCGAATCCAAAAAAGTAGGCGGCGCGGCCCTGGACGTCTTCTGTGAAGAACCGTTGCCGGCCGATCATCCGTTTCGCAAGTTGCCGAACGTATTGCTCACTCCGCATCTCGGCGCGAGCACCTCGGAAGCACAAGTGAAATGCGGCATCGAAGTCGCCGAAATCATCGCGGCCTATCTCCTCACCGGCGAAGTCCGCAACGCGGTGAACCTGCCGTTCCTCGATGCGAAGACCTACGAACAGGTAAAGCCATATTTGAATCTGGGCGAGAAGCTCGGGAAATTTCTCAGCCAACTCGCTCCGGCGACCGTCGATCGCATCCATATTACTTATGGCGGCGTGGCGAAGAATCTCCCGAACACCGATCCGATCACTCGCGCGATTCTGCTCGGCTTCATGCAGGCCGGCACGCTTAAGGATGTGAACAATGTGAATGTTCGCGCGGCAGCCTCGTCGGCTGGTATCTCCGTGGAAGAGAAAAAATCTGAGGAACCGGTCACCTTCAACGAATGGGTGCACGTCGCGGTTTATTCCAACGGCAGCAAAGTGTCCGCGGGCGGAACGTTCTTCGGTTCGCCGAACAATCCCCGCATCGTGCGCGTGTTCAGTCAGCCGACCGAAATCGTGCCGAGTGGAGTGGTGTTCCTTATGAACAACAAAGATCGCCCGGGCATCGTTGGTTACATCGGCAGCTTGATGGGCAAACACAAGGTGAACATCGCCAGCATGAGCTTGAGTCGTGATGCCGCCGGCGGCGAAGCGTTGACGGTGCTGAATCTGGATAGTGTGCCACCGCAGGAGTTGCTCGAGGAGATCAGCAAAGACAAAGACATTAGCAACGTCCGCGTTGTAAAATTGTAATCACGTTTGCGCAAACCGAATGGTGCGCTAGTTTCACACCGATTTTATTTAATGAAAAAGTTTATCATTGTTAGTGCGGCGCTGGCCCTGGCCCTGGCTACTTTGCCGGCTGCCGACACCAAAAGCGAAACCACAGCTAAAAAACAAAACGAGCTGTTCCCGGATAAAGTTTTGGTCAAAGGCAAAGGGTTCGAAATCAAAGACAGCGAGCTCGAAGAATCCTTCATCGCTTACAAAGCCAGTCTGGCCGCGCGTCGTGAAAGTTTGCCGGAGTCCAAACGCGAGAGCACTGAAGCGCAGCTGTTGGACCGGATGATTCTCACCAAGATGCTCATGCAAAAGGCGACCGATGCCGACAAAAAGCGGGCGAAGGAAACGACCGATACGTTCATCACCAAAACCAAAGGCCAATTTGAATCCGAAGAAAAGTTCACGCAGCAACTCAAGGCTGCGGGCATGTCTCCGGCTGAATTCCGTTTACGAATGGAAGAACAAGCCACGTGCGAAGAAGTGATTGAGCGCGAATTAAAGACGAAAATCAAAGTCGCGGACGAGAGGGTCAAGAAGTGGTACGACGAGCATCCGGAAAAGTTCCAGCAATCAGAAATTGTCCGGACCAGTCACATCCTGATTTCAACCCTCGACAGGGAAACGCAACAACCGTTGTCGGCCACCAAGAAGAAGGAAAAAGAAGATCAGGCCAAGAAGCTCAAAATCCTGGCCGAACGCGGCGGTAACTTCGCGGAGTTGGCAAAGCAGAATTCCGATGACCCGCGTTCTCGCGACAAGGGCGGCGAATTAGCTGCTTTTGCCCGTGGCCAAATGGGGGTTCCGGAATATGAAACCGCCGCTTTCACCATGAAGACCAACCAGATCAGTGATGTGATCGAAACGCAATACGGCTATCACATCATCAAACTGCTTGAAAAATTGCCGGCCAAGAAGGTGCCGTTGTCAGAGGTTTCGGAGCAGCTTAAGAACCTGATGGTCGATGAAGAGTTGCGTGATCAGATGCCGGACTATTTCGATAAATTGAAAATAGATTTCAAGGTGGAAATCCTGGACGAAAAACTTCGCGCCAGGGTGGCCGAAGTAAACGGCACCGCTTCCAAGGTGGCTCCGCCGACCGCGAAGAAGTAAGTCCAGCCGCTATTTAAAACAAAAGCCCGACGGAAACGTCGGGCTTTTTTGTTCGCCGAGACTGGGTCAGATTGCTGTCGCTATCTTCGCTCTCAGGAAGCTAATACTTCTTCGAAAATTTCTTTTTCGAATCTTCGTCGCTGATGTCGCTCGAGGGCTGCACATGCGGTTCTGGTGAGGGGGTCGGTTTTTCCGCCACGTTCTTTTGCGGAGCTTTCGCGGCCTCCGGATGTTCCACCGCTTCTACGAACGCCATCCTCAAGGTGGTGAGACTTTGTTTCAGCAAGTCCTCTTCGCGTTTGTCCAAATTACCCTTTGTCTTCACCTCGATCATTTCAATCTGATCGATGAAAAACTTGGCGCTTTCAAGATCACGAATGACTTCACCGGTTTCGGGATGAGGCACGC
>JAQGOU010000205.1 GCA_028293445.1 Verrucomicrobiales bacterium
GCGTTGGTATCAGGATGTTTTCTCCCTCACCCAGTCAGAACAGAGATCGGCGGCACCGCGCTGCGGATGCTTGCCCTCTCCCGCTGGGAGAGGGGACCTGCGCCTCCGTTGTCAAACCATTCAGTCCACGCCTGGCACTGCGCACCGCCCGAGATCCCGGGCAAACCCACGGCCCTCCGATTCCCTCTCCCAGCGGGAGAGGGTTAGGGTGAGGGAGAGTCGTTCATCGGATCAGGGACGCCAACACTTTGCAGAAAAACGCCAATACTCGCGTTTCATTGCACCGAAAACAGCGAAGAACTACCTGTTTTGCGCAAGTTGCTGATAATTAACCCCATCCAAAAGATATCCCGCGGGATAAGAAAATTCCGGGCTCCAGAAAACTTTTATCCCGGCGGATAAAAAATTTCCAGCCTCCGGAAATTCCGGAAACCGCGGGATCACGGAATTTTCCTTCCGGGAAATCCGTCATCCCTCAGGATAAAGAATTCCGGGAGCCCCGCCGTCCGTCATCCCGCAGGATGACGGTCTCCGGGAGCCCGGAAATCTTAGAAACCGCGGGATCGTTAACTTTCTTTTGTCCTAAATCCGTTATCCCGCGGGATAAGGAGTCGCCAGCCATCCGGAAAGGTTTATCCCGCGGGATGAAGGCGTCCGGGCCGTCGGGAGATCGTCATCGCGCGGGATGAGAGTCTCCGGACGGCAGAAAATTCCTGGAAACCACGGGATAAAAGATTTCCGACGGTAGTTTTTCGTTTATCCCGGCGGAAATTTGGATTTTCCACCCTCCGAAATAGCTCCTTGCGCGTGATGCAGGAGTTGCCCGGGACGGAAAGTTGTCACGGGTTTTTGTTCCAGAAGCGTATGTGCCCGTCCCGCTGCGACTTCTCCTAGGAGTTTTGCGCTGACATTATGGAACGAGACACGCAGACTTTCGTCCGTTCCTTTTGAAGATTTCCCATTCAACCATTGAAGTGTTGGTCGTTACCGTCGCTCTGGGCGCTCTTGCCTTCGTGTTCCTCCGGCGGACGAAAGGACCAGCACCCATTCCAAAAGGATTCGTCAAAGTCCGCGATCTGAAAACCAAGGAAGAGCGAATTATCCCGCAAGCCGAACTCGCGCCCGGGATGATTCAAGTTCGACTTCACCCGACCGATGAGATTGTCTGGGTCAAAGCTGAGGGCTTCAACAAGGGTGAATACCGACACCCGCCTTTTTCCGAAGAAGCCCGCGACCTTCTTCGGACCATCAAAGACAGGCTCGACGAAGTCTATCCGCAGACGCTTGAGTTTTGGGAAGACGGTTTCCGACGCGACCAAACTGCCGAGCGTGAAATCGCGCTCTGGTTGCACCTGTCAAAAATCTATTCCGAATTCGCCGCCGAGACTCCGCGAACGATCGAAGAAAAGAAGGATGCCTTTAAACTTCTGATTGGCTGTTCGACCGCCACCAAAGAAACCGTCCTCGAAGTCGCCAAACCCACCATCCTCGACGCCACGATCACCAAGCGATTGATCGATGCCTATTACGGTCAGCGCCAGTGACTACGGTTCCTCCCCTGTAATACGTTGTGACTTATAGTTCGTGGTGAGTTGAGCAGGAGTTGTGGCACCTGGAAATCCGGTGGGTAAGGACTCGATAAGCAACAAATGTAAGGATTGGTGCTTTATCCGTTGACATGCATCGTGCATTACCCTATCAAAGGCGCCGTTCCTCAATAGCATCCCCGTTTGGGTGGAAGATTTTACAACATATGAGTGATGTTGCATTTGAAAAATTCGGAAAAATTGTCGGGTTGGTCGTCAGCGTCGGTTTCATTATTTTTTCCTGTTGGTTGTTACAAAGCGGTCGGTTTATTGCGCCAACATCGACCGAACTGGCAGGATTCTATGCGCTGTTTATTATCTTAGGCGGTCCCATTCCTTATTTCTTTGTAAGTCTGGCAACGGGTCTTGAATTAAAAAGCTGGTTGGGACGATTTACCGTCGCAGGAGGCTATGCTGTTGCGGTTTTCGCCGTCGTTTTTGTCACCAATTATGTGACGGCTCCAGAATTATGGCGGTTCATCGTAGTTAAGGGCGAATTGAGTTCCTCTATCTCAATAGAATGCGATTCTCCAAATGGAAACATTTTTCCAATTAGCGAAGCAAATCCATCTTCACATACGTCATACAAGGCGCTCTGCAACCTACGTGATAAGGCTGGTTTCAAAATCGCCATTTTTTTGCGCGACGATTACGGGAAGTATAAACAAGTCGCGCACACGAACGTCGCGCGTCTTCCAGAAGATCTGATTATCGACCTGGCAAAACTACCATGAGAAATCTACTCAAAACAGTTTTCTGTGTTGGAGCAGTTTTTTTAACTGTTTCAACGGTGTTGGGAAAATCCGTAATCACTTTCAATCGCAACGAAGTCGTCGCTCTGTCCCTTGGGTCAGATCTGTTTCGTGCGCGGCTCACCAATAGCGCCGATTTAGAACCTTTGGAGGCCATAGTTCATTCTGGCCCAACTTCCCTGACCGTTTCGGATTCGGGTGGTACATGGAAATCGACGTTCGACAAATGGACGTCCGATAGAATTCCGGCGGATGATCGCCTCAAACAACTACAGGCAAAGGATCTAACGATCGCGACGAATATCTTAAAAGATGACGTAATGAAACAGTGGTTGAACTTTGTTCAACCTGGCAAGAAGAGCCAATCGGCCGTTCGCACAGCAGAAGAGTTGGTCAGTTTTGTCTCGCAGAAAGATGAGGCGACGCAAAGGGTAATGTTGCCGGCAATAGGTGCAAAAATTGTGGCTCTCGCAAAAGAAGATAATGAATGCCAAAGCGTCGTGTATTCCCTCTTGCGACCGCCCGCAATCGCTCGGGCAATCACCGCACACCAGTTCCTCGAAGAACAGAAAATTCAAGCTGCCGCGTCATTCCTAATAAAGCGCACGAATGCAAATTCGAATGTATTGTTTGAGACAGTCACTCGCGATAATTCAAAAATAGTACTCTGGAAGGATTTCCTTCCGTTCAAGTTCGGTGCCGGGTCGGAATGGCCAAAAACGTACGCGTGGACAGTAGAAAAGGATCGGGCTCTTTCCGCTCGGTTGGTTGGAGCCGGGAACGAAGAACCCCTAGGTAAGGTGAACGAATCTGCGCAAGGTCAAATAAACCGTCGCGGGTCGACTGATTTGTCCATGCTGTGTATTTGGCTTTCCAAGGGTCACCATATCATCGTGGTCGGTGGGTTGACGGTGGAACAAGTTCGAAAAATCGGGAAAGCGGAGACTTTTAGTGAATTGATGGGATGGATTAAAAAATGGTCGGACCAGCATACGCTCGGAGTATTTTTGTCCAGACCTGGATCGAGCGTGTTAGGAGTTGTATCGCCGAACATCCAGCGCGCTTCCGCCGCGGGGGCACCGAAATAATTTTACTTCGCTTCAACCTCCTGAGCGGTTGGTAACGGCGACCAAAGGAACGATTATCAAAGTTATCCCCCCGCCATCCTTGACGCCACGATCACCAAGCGATTGATCGACGCCTATTACGGTCAGCGACCCTTCTCCGGTCACTGAATATGTGACTCATAGTCCGTGGTGAGTTGGCCTGCACGTGCGGCACAGTTCTGCAATGCCGAAGGCGTTTCGAATCGAACTCGACGACCGCGACCTTTTCCAACTTCTGGATGGTTTAGAAATCCGCGCCGAGTCCTGGGAAAAGACCGCCAAGTATCTCCGCACCGAACAAATGCCCGCCGGAGAATTCTTCCTAATCGAAATTTTGCCAAGGACCAGTTCCCGTCGAGCGCGGTGAAAATGCATTTCCCGTTGTTTATTCGACTGATGTGGAAGCGCAGCGAGAAATCGTCGAATACACGATAGAACGGTTGCAACAGTTCATCGCCGGAGAGCGAGACTACGATGATGCAATCACCGTGGAAGAATACGTCCAAGAAGTGGATGTACTTTCAGATGGATCAATTATCGATGAGTCCGGTCGCTGGTTTGGCAGCGAAGATTAAATTTGGCTGCTGACTTTCATTTGCCGAAATGTAGAGTCGTCCTTACGCACCAAGACAACCATATGAGGGGCGACCTACACGGACGAAACTCGCAACCAAGCAAAGCAAGTTCGGTCGTGGCTACCCCTACATTTTTCACAAACTCGTAAAGATTATGGCACGAACTGCACAAGAGCGGAACCTAACTCCAGTAATTGAGGCATTTCAGAAATGGATCGATAAATGTCTCGTCCACGACGGTTCTATCTTTTCAAATAATTTGTTGTGGAACGCTGGTCTTATTGAAGAAGTAAGAAGCGCCTTCGTTGATCACCCCGATGAAAGTGATAACGATTTCATGACAAAGCTACGCGGCCAAATGAAGAACGCGTCCGCTCCCGCACAACAGTTAATGGCCGAAATGACATGGTCCTTATTGATGTTCCCTTCAAACATTAAGCCATCCACCAAACAAACGCAGATCACCGAAATGTGGGCGCTTTCCGGAGAGCAGTTTCCTGATAACTCCCCAATGGTTTCTAACGAAGTGTTGAGTGGAATAGGATCTGCAGGTCCTGGATTCAATAATCACCGATGGCGTGAAATCGCGTTCTTAATCGCGCTAGCGGGTGATTTGAAAAAAAAGACGGCGTCAGAACGACAGGATATCCTATCAAATTATGACGTCTTAGTTGATTGGATTGACAAGGTTCGGGCAGGCGAAGATCGGCAGTTTAGGCACATGCTGCGATTTTTTGCATTTCCTGACCGGGTTGAGCGCATGGCATCAAACCGCGAGCGACGGGCAGTTTTAGAAGGTTTTAATGTTGCCCCGCAAAAGCAGACGAAGAAATGGACGGATTCACAACTTGATAAAGCGCTTTTCGAGCTGCGGTCGAAACTAGAGGAAGACTATCCAGGAGTCGTTTTAGATTTTTATAACGAGCCGTTGCGAGAGAAATGGCAGCACGAAGCAGATGCCGTAGGCGAACTGCCCCTTGAAAGCAAAAGCTACTTTAGGGCTGAAGACTGCGAAGTCTTCCAGCGGTATCAAGCCTCGAGCTGGAAAGAGGTCTCAAACGAGGATAAAGGGCGTTTCAAAAGTATATGGACACGGCTAAAGTCTCTTTCAGAGTCTTTCGCGACCGAAAGCCCAATATCGGTTGGTCTGAAGGCTGAAACATCACATTACGTTCCTAATGGTAGGTCTCCAAAGGAGATTTGGTGCTGCGTTTACCCTGAATCTGTTCTCAATAAGTCGTATGCGCTTCAGGTTGCTTTGATTATTTATGAAAAGGGGGCCGAATTGTGTTTTTGCTTGGGCTCTGGAACTTCGCAGATTGGAGATCCTGTAAAAAAACAAGAGCTGGCCGCTCTATTTGAGCAAGCAAAAGCCAAGTTGAAAGACTTACCACCAACCTTAGTTGCAGACGTTCTTGGGCGGATGAAGCGAAAATGGTTTTATCGAAGGTCGTGGTTGAAAGAGTTCAATCAGGTGGAATTTGATTCGTTTGAGCAGTGGTTACAGTTTGCGGGCAGTCCTGGAGGAAATTCTGCTGGGATCTCTATTTATTTTACTCCCCCTGAGCTGGAGAAAAGCGGACAGGATATTAATGTCCTTTTCAAAGAAACGTATGAAACGTTTAGGCCGATTTTTGAATTCGTTTATAACCCGATTCAGGTGCAGATGAATGCCGATCCTCTTAAACGTGAACATCTGGACGAATTTAAACAAACTATTCAAAACTGTGGATTCAGGGTTGAGGATAAGCAGTTAGACCGCTTCGTGTTTTCACTTGTTGCAAAGCCCTTCGTGATCCTGACTGGCAATTCCGGCACGGGCAAAACTAAACTTGCGCAGTTGTTTGCTCACTGGATGACGGGGAAAGAGGATGAAACGCAAAATGGTTATACTGTTGTGCCAGTTGGGGCGGATTGGACAGATAATAGAAATATTCTTGGTTTCTGTAATCATCTTCGACAGGAGAGCGGTAAGCCACTTTATCAAACAACCGCCGTGCTCGAGCTCATTCTTCGGGCAGGGGCGGATCAGAGACATCCATATTTTCTTATTCTGGATGAAATGAATCTTTCCCACGTGGAACGGTATTTTGCCGACCTTCTTAGCGCGATGGAATCCGGAAAGCCTATGCCGGTTCATTCCGAGCAAAGCACGTTGAAAACCGCGAAGGGGTTCAACGTGGAACGCTGTATTTCTTTTCCAGATAATCTTTTTGTGATCGGCACGGTGAACGTCGACGAAACAACATATATGTTCAGTTCGAAAGTGTTAGATCGGGCTAACGTTATCGAGTTTCGCGTTTCATCTGACGACGTGGTTCAGTTCCTTGCGACCAGTGAGACGGGCATAAAACAGATTAACCCTGCGACGGACGCCTACGCGGAAGCTTTTTTGAGTCTATCGCGAAAAGCACGCCAGAGTCCGAAGCCTGATCTGGCATTGGCCCACAAGACGAATCTGTCGAAGGAAATTCCTGATAAATTCAAACGCTGCCAGATAGTTCTTCAGGACATCTTTGCAATATTACATAAATGCCGGCAGGAATTCGGTTTCCGCACCATGGCAGAAGTTTTGCGCTACGTTCATGTCGATTTTGAATTAGCAACGAACAGAGCTGAATGGCTTCCAGAGCCCTGCATGGATGCGCAAATTCTTCAAAAAGTGTTACCAAAGATTCACGGAAGCAGGAAAAAAATCGAGCCTCTGCTCGTTGCACTCGGTAAATATTCCATGAATGGAGACCGAGCATCCGCATTGGAAACATTCAGTTCGATTGCCAAGTCTAGCGATTTTCCTCCGAAGGAACCTCCCAAGGCTGTGTTTCCTGACAGCTATAGGAAGACCGTGGAAATGTTGGAGACCTTGCGTCGTGATCAGTTTGTTAGCTTCATTCAATAATGAGCGCCGCCCGCTTTGATTCAGTACGCATTTCGTTGAGTCAGAGCGTTTCGATTCTTATTGCGGACAATTCCATCGAGGACGCGGATAATGTCGTTTCGCATCCGGACCTGCCCTCAGCCTGGATGGGGAAAGCTGGAGGTTTTGCTGCACTTCTGAAATATGAATCCGGGGCGGAATCGCGCGGCATTCATTCACTCCAACTGTTTGAGCTCAAAACCTACTATTGGGAACTGTTCATACTGGATGGAGATAACATTGACGACTTTTCAGTTGGGTCCAGTCTTCAAGGAACCGCCCGGGAAAAGGAATGGCACCAAAAGAAATCGCGGCACGGAACGTTTAAGTTCGTCAATTATCTCGGCAGTGCCTGGATCGAAGTAAGCCATCATGGCGTCGCGTACGCAAAAGTCCGCTTCGACGTCATCACCAACAAAATCGATTTCGAAACGGAGTATCGATCGATGGTGGAATCCATCGCAGAGGAATGCCAGCAATTGCTCCTCGAATGGGGTAGTCCGACCGCATTGAACATCGTGAGCAATCCCGAGAAACAGGCTCAAGTTCTACTCGAACAGTTTCTTTTTCTGCGCCACATGCTCGGACCGGAGCGACTGGAGCTCTATCTGGAAACGTTGCGACGAAATCCTCATACCCGCTTGGAAAAAGAGCGGGATTGGAAACCTTCCGCGTCGGCACATCCAGGGCTCTTTATTAAAGACCCGTTGCGTTACGGTCGAGACTGGCAGCGTGCGGGCAGCGGTGGATCGATGGTGGCTGGATTCAATGCCGGTGAAATTCTTGAGGAAAGAAAATTTGATTCTCTTGATACCCCGCCTAATCAATTCGTTAAGTTTGCTTTGGAAAACTTCCGTTCGTTATGCGACCAGGTAATGGAGGCGTTACAGGAGGAACAGGGAACTGCGTATTGCGAAGCGGCTTCGATGCGCGACGCATTGGATTCGTTTCTTACGTCGGCCTTCTTCGATGATGTCGGGGAACTGCAACGGGTTCCCTTCGAAAGCCAGACGTTGCAAAAGAGGGAGGGATATCGGGAAATCCTCAATGCCTGGTTGATGTTGGATGCTGCTGCCCAGATCGATTGGCCCGGAAGAAAGGATGCCTACGATGGGACGAATCGGGATGTGGCAACATTATACGAATACTGGCTTTATTTTGTTTTGGTCCACGCTTTCCAAAAGGATCTGAACATGAAGGCCGAGACGAATCCGCTCCAGAAAGACGCGGGAGCTAAACCGTTTTGTTGTGACGCTGATGATGGACGACTCGTCATCAATCTGAAACAACACGAAGAATCATTTGTGCGGTTTCTTTGGTCGAAAGGAGATCAACAGCTTCGCATTCACTTCTTCTACAATCGGCGATTTGTAACTGAAAACGATTTGCACAAACGCGGTAGCTATAGCAAAGGACTGCGTCCGGATTATTCCATGGTTATTATTCCTGTGGAGCTCGACGATCCGGATTGGGAACTTGCGGAAGAGCGGGCAGAGAGCGCCGGCAAAATTGCTTATCTTCACTTCGATGCAAAGTATCGTGTGGAAAAATTTCAGGAAATTTTTGGTGAGGGTGAAGATGAATCAGATACGGAGCGTTCCGAGACGAAGGCAACCGGCACATTTAAACGCGCGGATCTGTATAAAATGCACACCTATACGGAGGCGATTCGACGCACCGTTGGATCTTACGTACTTTATCCCGGAGATGATCCCGCCAACGCTCTAAAAAAGAATCGGTTTGAACGATATCGTGAGATCGTTCCAGGAATTGGCGCGTTCGCAATCAAACCTAAAAGTGTTGCTGAAGGCGGCGGAAGCATCGGAATGAAGTTCCTGTGCGAATTCATCGAGGACCTGCTTGAGCATCAGTTGAATAATTTTACCCAGAGCTATCGTATTAATTACTGCACGGAACAAACGGTCCGCGACACACCTGCGCAATTTTTACGCGAGGACGCTGTTCCTGAAACGATCGGATCTCCCGGCGCGACGGTTATTCTTGGGTATATGAAGAAGGAGATGATGGAGTCGTTCCGGACCAATTTGAATTTTTATTGCAGGGCGACGGATGACGATGGTGTTCCTCTTGACCTGGATATCGCGGCGGCCCAAGGCGCTTTGTTGCTCGGATGGAGTAGCGCGCAAACGGGACCGGTTAAAACAATAAATTGGACGGCGCAAATAGCGTCATGTCGGCTGGTGAATCGCGAAACCCTGATCAGCGAAACGGGTTATCAGCCCTCCAGCGGTTCCGTGCATTATCTCCTCTTCAAACTGACGGACATCTCAAAATTTGATCCGCGCGATATTACCACGTTGATAAAGGAAAAAAATCAAGAAGGCCACGGCGGAAAATACCGAACGTTACAAGTCAAGATGGAGGAAGTCTTGAAGATTCGCCCCATTAACGCGGCGACAAAAACGGATATTCGCTACTGAAGTTCCGCCAAAAACCGAATAACGCGTTTCTCGATTGCATCAGCGGGAGGCTTTTTGCCAAGTTCACATTCCCAAACCACCAAAGTTCGCCAGCCGAGTTTACGCAGTGCCTTTGATTAGTTTTATCCCGCGGCATTGCCATTAAGTTTTTCCAGCCACCATTCCTGTCAATGAGTCGGAGTCATGCAATTCCTACACCCTTATGCCGATGCCAGAAGCAGCCGTGAACGAAGATGGCGGTTTTGTATTTGGGCAGGACGATGTCGACCGAAACGGCGCGGCGCCGTTTCGAAGTTCCAGGTTTAAGGTTCAAAGTTCCATGTTGTCCCGAACGAGATCGACACCTCACCTTATTCCAATGACTCGCACTTTTCCCAAGTGCTCGGCTCGTGCGAGCCTTTGCCTCCGGCAAATTCCTTTCGTTGCTTCCCAAGCAACTCAAGTCCCCGATCGAGGCGGAGAGGAGATCCGAAGGAATTGGAATGCGGACGTGCAGTCGAAAGCGGTAGCCCATCGGCCGCGGCTGGTTCAAAGTTTAAAGTTTGAAGTTCAAAGTTGCCGGACCAGTAAAGCATCCAAAGACGCTTGGACGATCAGCTCGGGACTCGTGTCCTTGCCGCGTATGCGGCTCATATTCCAACTGCGCCGTTCTTTCGTTAATCTGTCCAAACCACACGGCATTGTTACGCGAATTTACAGGCCGAAAACACTTTTGCGAGCGCCTTCCTCGGCTTCGGAGGGTTTATGGTCGTCCTTTCTCTTCCTCAATTTCGGTTTTGGTTATTTCAGAAAATTCTTTAGTCTCGCCCGAAATTTGCATCGCTATGTTAACGACTCATCCTCTCCCTATCGAATGTGAAAAGTGCCACACAGACCAGTCCTTTGTCATGCGAGTCCGTGTCGACGCGGTGAAGCAACCGCAGGACAAGGAAGATTTAATCTCCGGAAAGCTCAACACATTCGTCTGTCCAAAATGCCGGTTCACCAAGGTGTACGATTGCCCGCTTTGGTACGAGGACAAAAAGAAGAATTTAATGGTGCTGGTGGTGCCGTCTTTTGCGCAGATTGAGCATCGCTATCCGCCCCCGGGCATTCGCAAAACAACTCAGTTGCGGACCGTAACGACGCGCAATCAGCTCATTGAAAAAATCTTCCTGCGCGACGCCAGGCTCGATGATCGTGTGATCGAATATCTCAAAGTGCAGATGCGCACCGATGCGCTGCGACGCTCCATTCCGGTGGATGGAAACCTGATGTTCACGGGCGTGGAACTAAATGATGACGGTGAACCTGTGCTCCAGTTCCAGGATTTCACCGGCGCGAGCGATGACGAGTTCCTGGGCGTGTCACTGAACCATTATAAGCATGCGGCCAAAGCGCTGAAGCCGTTTATCGCCCGGATTCCGGTTCCGGATATTTTATGGCAAACGGTGGATCGCAACTACGGCAAACAATTGGAACAGTTTGTGGATAAAGAAATAGAGAAGCTCGAAAAACTGGAGAAACCTCAGCGGAACAAACGCAGTCGATAACGGCTGGTGGCCTAAAAGCAATGTGCTATTAAGCC
>JAQGOU010000207.1 GCA_028293445.1 Verrucomicrobiales bacterium
CGCATTCATATTGGCACCGTCCATGTAAACCTGTCCACCGTTCTCATGGATGATGTTGCAAATTTCGCGAATGCTTTCCTCAAAGACACCATGCGTCGAGGGATAGGTGACCATCAAACACGACAGCTCTTTTTTGTTCGCTTCCGCTTTGGTGCGAAGATCGTTTACATCGATGTTCCCATTGGCATCGCAAGCGACGGCGACGATTTTCATGGCCGCCATTGCCGCGCTCGCCGGGTTTGTTCCGTGCGCGGACGTGGGGATCAGACAGACGTTGCGATGCGAATCACCGCGGCTGACATGATATTTGCGTATCACCAGCAGGCCGGCGTATTCGCCTTGTGATCCAGCGTTCGGTTGCAGGGAAATTCCGGCGAATCCAGTGCACTGTGCCAGCCAACTCTCCAATTGGCGGAAGAGGGTTTGATAACCCCGCGTCTGGTTCAGCGGCGCGAAGGGATGGAGCTTCGAAAACTCGGGCCAGGAAACCGGGAACATTTCTGCACTGGCATTCAGCTTCATCGTGCAGGAGCCGAGAGGGATCATCGAGGTCGTGAGCGATAAATCCTTTGCTTCCAAACGACGCAGGTAACGAAGCATCTCCGTTTCAGAATGGTATTTCTTAAAGACGGGAAGCTGGAGAAAACGAGACGTTCGGTTTAGCGGCGCCGCAAAGCTCAACGGCACCACCTTGATCAGCTCGGAAAGTATGAAGCCAGGCGCTTCGCCGCCGTTGAAGACGGACAAAATTTCCAGGAGGTCCTTCTCGCAGGTCGTTTCGTCAATTGAAATGCCAAGTGTATGCGCATCAATCACCCGGAAGTTCATCTTGTTCGCTTCGGCGAGCTTGATGAGGTCAGAGCTTTTTTTCGCGCCAAGCTTAATGGTCAGCGTGTCGAAAAAATTATTGAATGCGATTTCATAGCCGAGTTTCTTCAGAGCCTCCGCCAGAACGCTGGTCATTAAATGAACGCGTTCAGCGATTTTCTTTAAACCTTCTGGACCGTGATAGACCGCGTACATGGCGGCCATATTCGCGAGAAGGGCCTGGGCAGTGCAGATGTTGCTTGTCGCCTTTTCACGACGAATATGTTGTTCCCGTGTTTGCAATGAAAGCCGCAGGGCGGGTCGTCCGTGCGAGTCTTTCGAAACGCCGACAAGACGTCCAGGCATCTGCCTTTTGTAAGCATCTTTTGTCGCAAAATAAGCAGCGTGTGGTCCGCCGTAACCCAGCGGGACGCCAAAACGCTGAGCGCTTCCGACCGCGACATCCGCGCCGAATTCTCCCGGAGGACGAATCAAAGTGAGTGCCAGTAAATCCGCGGCAACCACCACCAGGGCACCGGCTTCATGTGCCGTTGCGCAGAAGTTTTCAAAATTATGAATCGTTCCGTTCGTGTCAGGATACTGGACGAGCGCACCGACCACCTTGTCGCTGAACGCAAATGTTTCATGGTCGCCAATAACGATTTCAATGCCCAGAGCTTCAGCCCGCGTTTTTAAGACACCGATATTTTGTGGATGACAATTTGCGGAAACGAAAAACACGTTGCGATCTTCGCCTTTGACTCCGAAACAAAGGTGCATCGCTTCCGCGCAGGCAGTGGATTCGTCGAGCATGGAAGCGTTTGCGATGTCCATGCCCGTGAGGTCACTGATCATTGTTTGGAAGTTCAGCAATGATTCCAGGCGCCCTTGAGAGATTTCCGCCTGGTAGGGAGTGTATTGCGTATACCAGCCGGGATTTTCCAAAATATTGCGCTGAATCACGGGAGGCGTAATGCAGTCCGAATAACCCATGCCGATGTAATTGCGAAAGACCAGATTATGCGACGCAATCCCGCGGAGTTGCTTCAATATCTCAAACTCACTTTGCGGCGCGGGCAAGTCCAGTTTCCTTTTGAGACGAATCTGGTGAGGGACGACCTTATCAACAAACGAATTGAGATCAGCAAAGCCTGTTTGTTCGAGCATGGCAGCCGTTTCTTCCGGGCTGGGACCAATGTGCCGGGCAACAAATTTATCTGGATGCTCGAAGAGCGAAGAGTGCGTGTGCATGCCGTTATTTGAGTTCACGATCGATGAGAGTTCCTTGGGCGTTAAAGCCAATGCGTCCGACATGCGGGGAAATTAAAACCCAAGCAGGGTAAATCAAGCAGTCTTTTAGCCGTGCTTACTTCCAGGACGGTCTTCGCGCGTCCAGCAATGAGGAAATTAATGCGCTGCGGTGACTACGAGCGTTTGCTCAAGCGTTGTCAGTCCCTCTTTAACTTTGTCGAGTGCGACCATGCGAAGCGTTTTCATTCCTTGCTCCACGGCAACCTTGCTGATCTCGTTCGAGCTGGCTTGCTTGAGCACCATTTTGCGAATTTCATCCGTCACCGTCATGACTTCGATAATTGCGCAACGACCTGCGTAGCCCGTGTTCTTGCAACGTTCGCAGCCACGGCCGCGATAGAGAGTTATGCCATCAAAGTATTTGGGATCGACTTGAATATCCTGGAAGATTTTCGCGGGATAACTCACCGGCTCTTTGCACGCTGGACAAATACGACGAATCAAACGTTGAGCGCAGGAAAGAATCACTGATGAAGAAATCAGAAATGGCTGAATGCCCATGTCGTCCAAACGGGCAATAGCGCCCGGAGCATCATTACAGTGCATGGTGCTCAAGACCTGGTGACCCGTGAGAGCGGCTTCCACCGCGATTTCAGCGGTTTCAGTATCGCGAATTTCACCGATCATCAGAATATCCGGATCCTGACGCAGAATGGAGCGAAGGGCGCTTGCAAAAGTAAGACCGATTTCTTTTTTAACCGGCACCTGGTTAATGCCAGGAATTTGGAACTCGACGGGATCTTCGACCGTCACAATGTTGAACTCAGGGTTGTTCAACTCATTCAGGGCGGAATACAACGTCGTCGTCTTTCCTGAACCGGTCGGCCCTGTGACCAACATCAATCCGTGTGGCGCATCCACCGCATATCGAAAACGACGAAACGTGTCTGGATCCATTCCCAGCTTATCGATGCTGGCGGACAAATTTGATTTGTCCAAAATACGCAGCACGCATTTTTCTCCGTGTACCGTGGGAAGAAAAGAAACACGTAAATCAATATCTTTGCCGCTCACCTTGACGCGCATACGACCGTCCTGAGGCAGGCGGCGTTCGGCGATGTCCAGGCTCGCCATGATTTTCAAACGCGACGCGAGCGCAATTTGCAGATTTTTCGGCGGTGGAGGCATGTCAGCCAGCGCACCATCAACGCGGTATCGCAAACGAACCACTTTTTCAAATGGTTCAATGTGAATATCGCTCGCTCGATCCTTGATCGCCTGTACCAAAATCAAATTGGCTAACTTAATGACGGGCGCTTCTTCGGAGGAAGCGGCCAAAGAACCAATATCTACCGACTCAAGGCCGACCCCGCCATCAGTAGAAACTTCCAGATTGTCGGCCTCTGCCTCGGCATCCGCTTGTTTCTGGGCATCCTTGATGATGTCTTCCATCCGACTACCACCGCTCTCAAGATTATTGATCTTATCAATGATTGCCTTTTCCGAAGCAATCATTGGCGAGACCTCCATCCTGGTGATGCGTTTGATATCATCAATCGCAAGGACGTTGAGCGGGTCAGCCATCGCCACGAACAACTTGTTTTGAAGTCGTGAGACGGCAATGACTTTGTGACTGAGAGCAATATCCCTTGGAATTAATTCAGAGATGTCTGCAGCGATGGGTGTGCGCGCAATGTTGACCGGGGGGGTGTTTAGTACTCGCCCCATGCACACAAGTAGATCCTGATCCGTGATGTAAGCTTTTTCGAGCAGCAGTTTCTGAAGGCGCGTCCCTTCCTTGCGCTGTTTATCCAGCAACTCATCGACCTGTTTTGTCGTCAGAAGACCATCATCGACGAGAGCGTCAGCAATGCGTTCACCAAATGTTTTGACAGGAGGCATACGATTAGCGGTAAACCTTTTTGATGGCTTTCATCAAATCCACCGGTGTAGCGAGATACCACAGGATTCGATAGCTCGTGGATTTCTGTAGTTCTTCCCGCGCCCGGACGTTGAATGGATTTGTGGTGGCGACCAAAACCGATTTGCTCATTCGATCAAAAGGCAAAACACACCAGCGTTGGCAGGTTTCTTTCGGGAAACTTCGCGCCAGCTCAAGATCTATATCATAACGTTCCAATGGCAAATATCCGAGGCGGGTCTTATCGGAAATCATCGTGAGTGATTTCTCCGCGGTGCAAATTGCTTTTTCCGCCAGGATGTGGACGAACGGTTCGATGACCTTGCCTGGTAAATCATGAAGAGTGGGCGTAACCCATGACGCATCAAAATCACCGAGGGAAATGAGGCGTCCATCAACGAAGATTTTCTTCATTGCGTTACATCCATCGTCAACTTCTTCACTGGCTCTCTTATTGGAGCGCTCACCATCAAAATCCTTCTTGGATCCTCCCATGTCGGCGAGAGGTGTTGCGGCGAGATTCGAAGCCTTGCTTTCAATCTCCGCCATGGCCGCAAGCGCTTCCGGATCATCCGGTGACTGCTGCAGGATGGTTTCGTATTCGAGGATGGCGGACGAAAGCTGGCCCAGTTGCAAATAGGCCTGGGCGATTTTCTTCGACGTGTTGACGACATCCTTTTGACGCCCCAGCTTGAGATAAGCCTCTTTGAGGATTTCCAGGGATTGGTAGTCGGTCGGTTGTGATTGAGTGATGACCTCAAACATCTCGATCGTCTGCATCAATTGCGCTTCTTCGCCTGAACTTAATGTGCCGAGCATGTCAAATTGGTGTTCGCCTGTTTACGACTAGGAGTGTAGTGAAAAGCAAATCGTGACGCAACTTACTTTGATCGCCGCGTTTTTAATCCATTTCACGGAACGATCACCCGGAGCTTCTGATCACTCATGTAAATCTTTGCCGGCAAATGGCCGACGTTTTCGCCTTCAAGATGGAGGGCAACCGGTTGTGCACTCTGCAGAGAGATGCTTGTGCCCCGTAAATATTTCGCACCACCGAACTGGTGCAAGGTGTCGGTTAAGAGACCTATCCCGCATCGCGCCAACGCTTCCAGATCCGCTCGTGGAAATATAGAAACCTCCAAAAGACCATCCTGCAGGTCGGCTTTTGGAAAAAAATTCAGTCTCCCGCCATAGTACCGGCCGTTTCCTATCAATACCAATTTCCCGGTGAAAGTTTCCTGACCATTGGTGACCGAAATATCGGGCATTGGTTGACATATGGCTTTCATTCCGGCGACGACGTACGCCAAGCCCCCAACCTTTTTCTTTAAATCCCAATCCACCAGTTCGATCGCTCTCGAGTCCAATCCTGCTCCGGCCATTTGGGCAAAGTAACGGCTCGATGTTTTTCCGTCCGCGGAAAATTCGGCCGCAGGAACATCAATCGAAAGCTCCTTACCAGCGCGGATCAGTTCCCATCCTTGCTCAAAATTCAGAGGTAATGCGAGTTCCTTGGCAAAGACGTTGATGGTCCCCAGTGGCAGGACGGCAAATCTCGATTTAAAAAAACCTTGCGGCTCATCGCCGATACCATTCACAACTTCATTTACGGTTCCATCGCCGCCGGCTGCAACAATGGTTTCAAATCCCTGGCGAACAGCTTCCGCAGCCAGCATGCGCGCGCTCCCCGGGGCGTATGTCGGCTTAAACGAACATTGCGCCGCAACTTTCTCGAGCTGTTGTCGAAACCGGCTCGCCTTTTCACCGCGCGCCGTCGGATTGAAAATAACGCAAATGGACATTACTCGAAAGATGCGAAATTGTTCGACGAGTGCAACAAAAAAGCCAAGAACCGTGAGGCTCTTGGCTTTTGCATAAATCTGAGACGGGCTTATTTCGGCCCGACAATCTGCCACGGCAGAACTGGCCCGCTGATGGTCGATGACTTGATCGTGCGAGCCCCGTTCAAATACCAAAAGATCAGTTGACCCGTTTTGGTATTGCGCAAAAGGACGTCCATCTGGCCATCATGGTTGAAGTCGGCATTTCCGGAAATCTTCCAAGTGGGCATCGCCGCGCCACCGTTCAGAGAACCATTCTTAATATGCTTGTACTGATAGCCTAGATCGGGATCGCTGACGCCCTGCATGAACCAAATAGCGGTCGCTCCAGTTTTGTTGTTTTGCCACAGGAGGTCCGGCCAACCATCGCTGTTAAGGTCAATAATACCAGCAACACACCAACCTTGATTTCCGGGGCCACTCAAATATCGGTTTGGATTGGAAACCCCCACATCGAAAGTCTCGGAGTAAGACACGAAGAAGATGCTGCCATCGGCAGCACGATAAAGATAATCTGGAAACCCGTCGTTATTCAGATCAGCACAGCCGATGAAACGGGTCCCAGCATCCGGAGGTGATTGTTGGGTGAGTGCAACCTCGCGGACAAACGGGTTGAAAAAGTTCGTGGTCGTGATGACGTTGTAATTTGTCGTAAATGTCACCAGATAGTACCCAGGGACAATGTCCGCATAAAACGTCACCGTACGATTTGTAAAATATTGATAAACATTGTCGAAAGTCACGTGAGTGTACGTATTCGTCAGAGTAATGTCGCTGCCTCCAACATTAGGCACCACGATCTCCGTGCTCCCGAAATCCAAGAGATTCGGGATAACCAATACGTTGGTTATCTTTTCGGTTCTTCCGCTGACTTCGACTGAGGTGACATTGGTCAGCGTGAAATCAAGGTAGCTGTTCGTGGTTATACTATTCGTCGTTACAACAATGATGTTGGTTAAGTAAATTGTCTGGTTGTTGTTGTTGGTCGTGCTGGTGACGCTCGTAATGGTCGTGCTATAAGTGTTCGTCGTATACAGGCTAAAAAGCAGGTTGGTTGTAGTCACGTTTGTTCCAGTGACACTGGTGATCACAAGGGCCGGCCCGGACAGGAAGTTTGTATAGACTTGCTCAGCAACTATCGGAAAAATGTTCGTGACCAGAGTAGGCGTAAGGTTCGTCGTAACAGTGTAGTCACGCGAATCTAAAGAGGTCGATACTATAGGCACGCTGTAATCATGGTAGTTATAGCTCGATAGAGAAGGATCCACGAAATTCGTGTTTGCCAGGTACCACGCGCGCATTTGCCCGCTATTAGTGTTTTGCCATATCCAGTCCTGCATCCCGTTTAAATCTAAATCTGATTGGCCGATAAGTCTCCAATTCGGGTCATAGTCTTGATGACCAGTTGCCGCATAGAGTGAATCGAAATAAATACCTTTGTTCAGGTTGGTATCGATAGTAGTCGCAGTTCCATTGATGGCATTTCCCATGAACCAGACCCCGAGGTGACCGTCATCTCTCTGCCAGACAATTTCAGGATTGAAATCTTTGCTCATGTCGAACCGCCGTTCCGCCATCGAGAATGTTCCGGCCTGGGTGCCAACAACGACGGGCGGAACGTTGGTTGTCGCAAATAATACATTGCTGAATACCCCGGATAAAGGCGCCTTCATTTTAAATACGTAATCACCCACCCGAACACTTGGAAGGCTCTTGTATGGAATTTGGAAGTCCCAGGTACGGCTCGAAAGGTCCCGGACCTGAGCCTTGCCTTTGAGGCTGAAGATTTTCTCGTCGGTAAACTGAGCGATATAGGTGCCGCTGCCGGTCAAGTCGCCATTACCTTTTTTCACATTAAAGGTGACAGCGCGCCCTGCCATAAAATCGATGTCGAATGGGGATTCTGGCAAGTCAATGCCGTCCAAAAGACCTATAGGCACGTTTTCGAATGCGTGCGCTGGGATTAAAAGCGTAAGAAAAAGGGCAGACAGTAAACCCTTGGCGGATATTCTCATAAGGCGAAAGACTAGACAAAAACGCGGCAAGTCTGCAATACAAATTCAGGTCAATTTGGAGCTTTTCGATCAAAACCCGCGTTCTTTCTAGGGTTTTTACGCAGAGGCTCTAGGAGTTAATGGATATCAGTTCCGTTTTCGTCGGTGAATGCTCGAACTCGCTGGAAAAAAGGAAGGAAATGCTTCCTTTCCTGAAAACGTGGTGCGACATGAATCTCCGCGCAGCGCGATTTGGGGCAACGACGTTCTGTCCCTTCTGAAAATGTCTTGCGTGAAAAACTCCCGTCACAAAATCGCGCCAACGGAACCGTTCCCGTTAAAGATCCAAACTATCCTGTTTCGGAGTTCCGCATCGCTTCCCCAAACCTTTCCTCAACGACCGCACGGCCGAAATCCGACCCATTTCCGTGTCGAAAACGGCCGAATCGATGCCCAAACCGTCCATTTTAGCTTCTAAAACGGACTGGTGACGCTCAAACCAACCCATTTTAGCTTCTAAAA
>JAQGOU010000291.1 GCA_028293445.1 Verrucomicrobiales bacterium
GAAGGGGAACAGGAAAGTGGAAGCGTGAGAGAAACACAAACGCAATTCAACCTGCCGGGAGTGCCGAAAGCTAAACAAGGCAGAGAAGTCCCCCAGCAATGGGAATGGACAGAAGCAAGCGTGTGGACCGAGCGCATGTTGGCAACCCTCACAGGAGGAATAAAAGGAGGAAAATGGTTCAGTTTGATGGATAAGGTCTACAAGATCGACAACCTGCAAAGTGCATTGAAAGAGGTGACCCGTAAAAAGGGAGCCGGAGGCGTGGATGGAATGACGACAGAAAGGTTTCTGGCGGAAAGCCCACAACGTCTGGTGCGCTTGCAGAGTTTGATCAAGGAAGGCAAATACCTGCCACAGCCCGCCAAACGAGTCTGGATTGAGAAGCCGGGAAGCAAGGAAAAGAGACCGCTGGGAGTGCCAACGGTTGAAGATCGTTTCGTCCAATCGGCGTTACGACACGTTATCGAACCCATATTCGAAAACACCTTTGCCGAACACAGCTATGGATTCAGACCGGGACGGGGGGCCAAAGGCGCGCTACGGAGAGTCAACCAAGTACTCAAAGCAGGCAACGTCTGGGTGGTGGATGCCGACTTGAAAGGCTACTTCGACAGCATTCCACAGGATAAACTGATGGAACATGTCATCGAACACATTGCCGATGGAGCGGTTCTGGAATTGATCTGGAAGTTCCTGAAACAGGGAGTCATGGAAAGCGGAAGAGGATGGCAGCCAACCGAAACGGGAACCCCGCAAGGAGCAGTCATCAGTCCGTTACTGGCAAACATCTATCTAAACCCGCTGGACCATCTGATGGCAAAAGCAGGCAAGGAGATGGTGCGCTACGCCGATGACTTCGTGGTGATGTGCAAAACGGAAGAAGAAGCCAGAGAGACCCTTGAGCAAATACGCAGCTGGGTGGAGCAAGTGGGACTGGTCCTGCACCCCACCAAGACGCGGATAGTCGATGCCAGTCAGAAAGGCGGCTTTGACTTCTTGGGCTACCACTTCGAACGAGGCAAGAAATGGCCGAGAAAGAAGAGCCTGACAAAGTTCAAAGACTCGATCCGGGAAAAGACCGGACGCATAAGACCCGGAAACATCCAGGAAATCGTTCGAGACGTGAATCTTACCTTGAGAGGTTGGTTTGAATATTTCAAACACAGCGCTAAAGGAGCATTCAAAGACTTGGACGCATGGGTGAGAGGGAGGCTGCGCAGTATACTGTGCAGTCGACATGGCAAACCAAGCACTGATAGATGGACGTTCTCAACCCACAAACGATGGCCATTAAACTACTTCGAACCCTTCGGATTGATCTCCATGGCCTCACTCCGAAATACAGCGAGCCAATCTCGACGTAGAAACCACTGACTGGAAAGCCGGATGCCTGAATTGGGCCAGTCCGGTTTGGAGGGAGGGGCTGAGGATGATTCCTCGGTCCCTACCCCTATGTGATAGTAAACCACCAAAGCGCATCGCGCTCTCGAGCCGCATCGCTGCAGCAATGTGGCCCTTCCCGCTGCTCACACAAACGCAAATCCAAAACCAGGAATGACAACAAGCCGCCATCTACGGTACAAACCAACCTCCCAAACAGTCCAGCGCAAGAGCTGCCCTCACAAACGCGGGTCAACTGGCTCGCTTTCCAAAGCCAGAACGCCGAACACCGCTTCGTGCACGCGACGCAAGGGTTCTTTGCGGACGAACCGTTCGAGCGATTCAATGCCGAGGGCGAATTCACGCAGCGCTAGTGAGCGTTTCGTGGAAAGGCCGCGCGATCGGAGGCGTTCGAGGTTTTCCGCTGCTGTGTATTCCGGGCCGTAGATGATGCGAAGGTATTCGCGTCCACGACATTTCACGGCAGGCTGGAGAAGTCCGCGCCGGCTTTTGGCAATGAATTCCAATGGCTTCACAACCATGCCTTCACCGCCCCGTCCGGTGAGTTCCTCCCACCAACGGATGCCTTCTGCTTCACTCTCCGCATTGGTCACATCAACGACGCGGAACGGCGTGGCAATGATGATGCCGCCCGCCAGACGCGCCAACGTTTGCATGTGCCAGTCGTTTGGTTTGTCGGCGTGAACTTTCCCTTCCGTTGCAAGGAGGTGAAAGGGTGCAAGCTTCAAATCGTTCACCGAATTCACAGGCCAGCAGTAACGGCGATAAGCTTCAATATAGTCGCTCACCATTTGGCCCCGCGCTTTCGTATGTGCCAGCAACTCACCCACATCCAGGCCGCGCGCGGCTGCTTGCTCAAGCGCGCCTACTTCTGCCGTGAGCGATGCGTGTGCTGATGTTCCCACCGCAGCGTATTGTTGCTTCACCAACTCCTGCGCTTTGGCTGACCACGGCATCAACTCAGAGTCCAGGCATAGCCAGTCGGTTTTGAATTCATCCCAAAAACCGGCGGCGGTCGCGGCCGCACGACCGAGTTCAAGAAATTCTGCTTCCAATGTCGCGTTATCAAAAAATCTCCGGCCGGTGCGTGTGTAACAAATGCCGATACCCTCGCCAGTGACTCCAAAACTTTTTCGTGCGGCATCTTCGTCACGGCAGAGGATGACCACGGCGCGTGAACCCATGTGCTTTTCCTCGCAGACCACACGCGGCACACCCGCATGGCGAAAGTAAGCGAACGCTTCAGCCGGATGTTCCAGTAATCCGGGCGCTTGGCTGGTCTCGCAAGGTGACATGGTGGGAGGCAGATAAATGAGCCACTTGGGATTCACCGCAAAACGGCTCATCACTTCCAGCGCGGCAATGGAGTTTTCCTCGCGGATGGTCACGTTGCCATGCAGTCGCGTGCTGACGATTCGCTTGCCTGTCACGTCGGCAAGGTCGAGCAAATCGTCGTTCAGCTGCTGCGCAGACAAAGTCGGTGCTTGATCTTCTGGCGGCAAAAATGGTTTGCGCGATTCGGCGTAGGTGCGTTTGGCGGGAACTGAAACAAGTTCCTTTTCGGGATATCGCAACGCGGTGAGTTTCCCGCCGAAAACGCAGCCGGTGTCAATGTTGATGGTGCGATTCAACCACTCCGGTTCAGGCACAGGCGTGTGTCCATACACCACCGATGCCGCGCCGCGATACTCAGCAGCCCAGTTATAGCGCACCGGCAGGCCGAACTCATCCGTCTCGCCAGTAGTCTCACCAAACATCGCGAACTCACGCACCGCTCCAGAACCGCGACCCTGCATTGATTCTTTCATTCCTGCGTGAGCGACGACGAGTTTTCCATCGTCGAGCATGTAATGGCTCACAAGGTCGTCAATGAATTCCGCAACGCGATTTCGGAAATCTTCCGGCTCGTCGGCGAGTTGTGCCAAAGATTCCGCAAGACCGTGCGTGATTTGAACTTCCCGACCGCGCAACTTGCGCATCAACTTTGCATCGTGATTGCCTGGCACGCACAATGCCGCGCCACTGGCGACAGCGTTCATCACCAGCTTCAGCACTTGCGGAACTTTTGGCCCGCGATCCACCAGGTCGCCTACGAATATCAGCTTGCGACCATCCACAGGTTGAACCGTGAAGGCTGATTCATCCACACCATGCCCGAGTTGCCGAATCAATTCTACGAGTTCGTCAAAACATCAATGCACGTCGCCGATGATGTCGAATGGCCCATGCTCGTGTTTCAGATTATTCCACAGCGGCTGCCGTTCGATGACTGCAGCTTCAACTTCCTCCAGCGATTTCAGTACATGGACGTGGCGAAACCCCTCCCGCTCCAACCCGCGTAGCGAGCGATGCAACTGTTGCGATTGCTGGCGAATGACGTGCGGTCCGAAATCCCGGTCGGGGCGCGTCTTGTTGCGTTCGTGCGCGATTCGCTCCGGCACATCGATTACAATAGCCACGGGTAAGCAATGAAACTCGCGCGCAATTTCCACAAGCGACTTGCGCGATTCGGACTGCACATTCGTGGCGTCCACCACCGTCAGCTTGCCCGCCGCGAGCCGTTTGCGTGCTATGAAGTGGAGCACTTCAAATGCGTCCTTTGTCGCCGCCTGGCTGTTCTCGTCGTCGGAAACAAGGCCGCGACAATAATCCGAAGACAGAATTTCCGTCGGCTTGAAATGTTTCCGCGCGAATGTGCTTTTGCCCGATCCGGACACGCCAATCAGCACGACACAGGAAAGTTCTGGGATTGTAAATTTCACAGGAGAATTATTTGCGCCCCACCTTTTTTCGCCGGCTCGGATTCCATTGGCCAATTCTTGCGTGACGACTGTTGATCTCAACCCCAACTGTTGAAACTAAACGGCAATGCTCGCATCGGAATGGCCAGTGATGAAATGGAGCATCTGGCGGTTGTGGGTAGCCCCAGGCTTGGCCGCACCCAGGGCAGGGACGGTTGTCATCTCCTGGTTCTGGCGCAGAATATCGCATCAAAAAATAATACGTCGGGACACTCGTAGCTTTTTCGATTATCGCACAGAGATCCCGTCCTGAAGTGGATAAGTCGCTTTTGGGATCAGCCAGTTCTTTGTAGGCGGGAATTTCAAGGGAACCCGAATTGAGCCACAAGCGATCGTAAAGCACATACTCAGATTGCCATCGGACAAGATCCTCCTTCTGCTGAAAATCTACAGGCAGGAGGAATATGGGAACGGCCTCACCAGTGTCGCTTCGGCAAAGAGGAGATTTCCAATTGAAAGCATGGGTGAAAAGATAAAGTGTGGGAGCACTCCAGGTTATATTTCTTTTGGGAACTTTATCATCACGGATTTTCCAAACCGGCTTTCGACCAAAGGCCTTCTCAACTTTTTTTAAATAGGCTTCAGCCCACTGCGAATGGTACTGCAATTTGTTCCCTCCCAGGCCCGACAAGAGAGTTTGGCAAGTCAGCTCGCCCCTAATCCACGTGAGGAAATACTCGCCGCATAGCTGGCCACCGTTGAAAAGCGAGGTGATGTAGTTTTCGGCAAAATCCTCCAATTCCAAATTTTGAAG
>JAQGOU010000298.1 GCA_028293445.1 Verrucomicrobiales bacterium
TTGAGTTCCTGGGAAGGTGACGTTTTCACGGTGATCTCGAGCGCCACCTATGCGCTCAGCGAGAGAACAGATTTGACGGCGTCATATGTCTTCTCACGCGCAGATTTTGGTCAGGATACAGCAACGACAGGTTTGCCGGCAGGGATTGTTTACGACCGACATTCTGCCGAAGCAGGAGTTTCACATCGGTTTGAAAATGGAATCGCGGCAGGTCTGCGTTACGGCGTCTACAGATACTATGAGCCAAGCAGTAATGGCGTGAACGATTTCACCGCGCACACCGTTTTCGGAACGATCACCCTCGCCTGGTAATAATAAGCGATTTCGGGGAACCATCCGCGTCGTGGCTGCTCCTATCAACGTAAGCAGGGTGGCGATTGCCGCTGCGATTGAAAAGATCGCATTGGGAACCGCCACCTTGTATTTTATGATGGTCAAAACGTATCGTTTAATGAAAAAAAACTCCCTTTCATTGGCTGACATCTATCCGTTTCGTTTGCTTCTTTTATTGCTCGTGGTTACCGGAAGCTTGACGCCGCAACGCTCCTTCGCAGTGACGAACATTGTTGTGATGGCAAATTTTTCTTATACTCCTAAAAACCTCACGAACCACGTAGGAGACACGGTAATATTCACCAACTCCGGAGGAACGCATACGGTTTCGGGGACCGGATCGGATCCGTTCTGTGGAACCAGCACCACCATTGCAACGAGTTGCACTCGCACCTTTAACACGGTTGGAACTTTTGCGTATCAATGCAATACACCGAATCACGCATCGTCCGGGATGACCGGGACCGTTACGGTTTTAGCCGCCGCAAATACAGCACCGACCGTTAGCATCACGAGCCCGACGAACAACGCGGTCTTTGCACAAAACGCCAGCATCGCGATCAATGCGAATGCCTCTGATACCGATGGTTCCATCACGAACGTCGCCTTTCTCGTCGGCACCAATTTAATTTCAAATGACACGACATCATCCTACAGCGCTGTCACAAATCTTCTCGCGGGAACGTATACACTTTCGGCAGTTGCCTCCGACAATGGCGGCGCAAAGACCACCAATTCCGTGTCCATCACGGTCAATGCGCCGCCCACTCTTTCATTGAATCCTGCCGGACCGTTTACCGTGAATGAGAACAGCATTCTGAGCTTCAGCGTGAATGGGACCGACACGGACAGCCTGACAATCGCGTCGACGAACCTGCCCCCCGGGGCGACGCTCACCGGATCCGGGAATAGCCGAACCTTCAGTTGGACACCGATCTACGGCCGTTCCTATGCATCGCCCTACAGCCTTAGTTTCACCGCGAATGATGGAATTAATTCGCCGGTCACGACTTCTTCCACGGTCTCGGTTACAGCCGTATTTACGCCGATTAACGTGACCAACATCCTTCGCACCGGTAATCAGTTTCAATTTCACGCGAGCGGCTTGCGTCTTACCCGCACCAACTTTGTGCAGTTCTCTTCCAATCTGCCGTCCTGGATTTCCATCCAGACAAACATCTCCACGAACACAGCGTTTGATTTCCTCGACACGAATGCGGTGACCACCCGGATGTATCGCGTTCAGGAACTGCGCTGATCCGGTCCCACGCTGGCAGCTATTGAAAAAGTTGGGAACCAGCCAGCAAGTCGTGCATCTCATGAGTTACATGCATTTCTCCATATCTATGAGAAGGGTCCTCACTTTATTCACGGTCTTTCTTTTCACTGGAACTCTCGTCCATGGCACCACAGTCACTCTGCCCGCATCGGCGGACACCTGGATGGTGGCGGATTTCCCGAATAACAACATGGGAGGAGCGGTCGATTTTGGAGCGGGCGTAAATAACCATCAGAACCAAGCGCGAGCCTTGCTCAAATTTGATGTATCCTCGATTCCCGCCAACGCGACCATCACCTCAGTTGCGCTTACTTTGACTGCGAACTCGGATCATTTTGCCGCTGACGACACGTTTGTTGTAAACCGTCTACTCGTGTCGTGGGGCGAAGGTACGGGTACTGGCAACCAAGGATCTCCTGCCCAACCCAATACGGCCACATGGACAGCTCGCTTGTTCAACAGCGCCGCATGGAGCAGTTCAGGAGGCGCAGCGCCGACGGACTTTAATGCCACGGAAAGTGGTTCGATCTCGGTGAGCGGCGTTGGGCCTTTCACGTTTGCTTCAACACCGGGTCTCGTCGCTGATGTGCAAAACTGGGTCACCACATCCGCGAACAATAACGGTTGGATTTTCAGGGACCAAAACGAAGCGGCCAACGCCGTAAATTTCGTAACCACGATCCGTCGGTGGGCGGCACGCAATACGGCGGGCGCCCCGTCGCTCGAAGTGACCTATACTGTTTCCGCAGGTGCACCAAACCCAAGCCCCGTCATTTCGCAACTTATTCGCACGAACAACCAGCTCCGTTTCACTTTCAATGCGGAATCCAATCGCACCTATGCCGTTGAAGTTCGTCCCAATGACATCGGCACAAATTCATGGAGCGTGCTGACCAACTTTCCGGCCTCCTTAACGGCCACGAATTTTCTGGTCGCTGACCCGATCACCTCCACGAACAGGTTTTATCGCGTGAGGACACCATGATGCACCATTTGAAGCAGCCTCAGCTCCGTGGAGAGTTTGAGTTTTGATATTTCCCTATTCCATCCCTTCTTGCTTACGCACGACATTTATGGCATTTGCGTTAGTGTGATCACGCTCGTCATCGCCACGCGCAATTCGCATAAGGTCGAAGAAATTCGCGACATCCTCGGGAAGAAATACCGCTATCTCACGCTGAACGATTTTCCGTCCGCACCGTTGCTCGTGGAAGATGGCAACACGTTCGTTGAGAACGCCAAAAAGAAAGCTGTAGGGCTCGCGCATTGGCTGACAAATAATCCAAAACTCCTGGCGCTGAAACTCGGTGACGCGTCGACGCAACTCTATTTTTTGGCGGATGATTCCGGTTTGGAAGTTGATGCCCTCGGTGGCGCTCCCGGTGTCCATTCAGCCCGGTTCGCTGCGCTCGATACCGGTATTCCCGGCAACTCTCCGGACTCCTTAAACAATTTAAAGCTGATGAAGCTGATGCAGGCGGTGGCGTCGGAGAATCGGGCCGCTCGCTTTCGTTGCGTCATTGCACTGACGAAAGTTGTCTTCGGAAATATTGCCGGCAAAGCACTGATTTCAACGCCGGAAGGTCTCGCCAAGTTTACGGAGACTTACGAGGGCGCTTGCGAAGGACAGATTGCGCTGGAAAAAAGCGGCAAAGGAGGATTCGGCTACGATTCCTTATTTATTCCGGCGGGCTATGGCGCCACCTACGCTGACCTGAGTCCGAAAATCAAAAACAAATTGAGCCACCGCGCGCAGGCCTTGCAAAAGGTTCGCACCGCGCTGAAGGCGTAACTTTAAACCCGCGCGAGACGTCTGCTTTTTCACATGAGACTCACCCGACTGTTGCTGTTGTTGGCGCTCTGCGCGACTTCGGCTGTTGCGAAACCATTGAATGTTCTTTTCATCGCGTCGGATGATTTGAATGTTTCACTCGGGTGTTATAACCACCCGCTCGTCAAATCGCCGAACATCGACAAGCTCGCATCTCGCGGTGTCCGCTTTGATCGCGCCTATTGCCAATACGCTCTCTGCAACCCGAGTCGCTCCTCGATGCTCAGCGGATTGCGTCCGGATACCACGAGGATTTATGGCAACGGCACACCGCTGAGGAAGAATTTTCCAAACATCGTGACGCTGCCGCAGCTGTTTAAAAACAACGGCTATTTCTCGGGACGCGTTGGAAAGATTTATCACTATGGTGTGCCCGGCCAAATCGGCACGAGTGGCCTGGACGACGAACCGTCGTGGAATCAGTTCGTAAATCCGAGCGGTCGCGATCGAGCCGATGAAAATGAAGTGATCAATTACAGCGGACCTCACACCGCCAACCTCGGCGCTTCCCTCGCCTGGATGGCGGCCAAAGGTGAAGATGCTGAACAGACAGACGGCATCGTGGCGGACGAAACGATCAAGATGCTGGAAGCGCATAAGGACGGTCCGTTCTTCATTGCGTGTGGTTTTTATCGCCCTCACGTCCCGGACATTGCGCCAAAAAAATATTTTGATCTGTATCCGCTCGAGAAAGTCACCCTGCCGAAAGAACCGGTCGAACATATCGCCAACATTCCACCCATGGCGCTGACTGCGAAACCGCTCAACTACGGGATTGAGGAAGAGAAACTGCGCCTCTTCAAACGCGCCTACTTCGCTAGCGTCAGTTTCATGGATGCTCAGGTTGGAAGAGTTATGGATTCGCTGGATCGACTCGGCCTCGCAGAGAATACGGTCGTGGTCTTCTTCGGCGATCACGGTTGGTCTCTCGGCGAACATGGTCAGTGGCAAAAGCAAATGCTGTTTGAACCGGTGGCCCGCGTTCCTTTGATCATAGCACTTCCGAAAGGCAAGAACGGCACATGTGAACGGCCAGTTGAACTGCTGGATGTTTATCCGACGTTGGCCGATTTCTGCGGGATCAAGCCTCCGACAAATCTTGAGGGTAAAAGTCTTCGTCCGCTGCTGGATAATCCGAAAGCGAAATGGGATTTACCTGCTTACACGCAACAGGTGCGTTCCACCGGCGACCGGCAGATTATGGGCTACACCGTGCGAAATGAACGCTGGCGTTATACAGAATGGGATGAAGGGAAGCTGGGCGCCGAATTATACGACCACAACAAAGATGAGCATGAATTGCGCAATCTGGCTAAGGATCCGAAATACGCCAAGACTATTGCGGACATGAAAAAGCTTTTGCCAAAGACGCCCGACAGCGCCGCGTTGTCCGATGCAAAGATCGGAACGCCAAAGAAGAAAAAGAACTGATAGCGAAAGACGACGGTTCGAAGCAGTAATCGGTCTGACATTTTCTAAACAAAGACGGCTCATTTGAGCCGTCTCTTTTTTTGCCCACAGGTGGTGCGATGACATTAATCCGGAAAATCCGAATAACCACTCCGTGGGCGACGTTAACTAATCATGACGAAGTGTCTTGTTTCGATTGTCGCAGCTGGATTCTGCGCCCTCCTTGTTGGCCACGCGGCAGAAACGAAGCAGACGACGACGAATTTCAAGCGGGAGCTGATTCCAGCCCTGGTTCAATCAGTGCCCAGCCTGCTCAAAACTCAGAATTCAAAGACTGGTCGATTCGGTTCGGGAATTCCGGTGGCCGCAGATCAAATGCCGATCTACCCGCTGGCAGCTGCGTGGGCCATTAAAGATCCAGCCAATCGCTACTATCATGATCAGAAGTTGCTGCAGGCGATCATTCGTGCGGGCAATTTGTTGGCTGACACGCAGGATAAAACCGGCCAATGGGAATTTCGTAAAAAGGATAATTCGTTTTGGGGAATGCACTACAATCCCTGGATCTATTCACGTTGGATCCGCAGCTTTAGCCTGATTCGCGACGCCATGCCCGCCAAAGATCGTGCACGGTGGGAAAAAGCGTTGACCCTTGGTTTTTCTGGAATCGCCCGACGTGAACTGACGAGGCCGGTAAACATTCCCGCCCACCAGGCGATGGGACTTTATATCGCCGGGCAGGCGTTAAATCATCCGGAATGGTGTACGCAGGCCAGCGATTTTTTGCTCAAGGTTGCTCAAGCGCAGGATACCAACGGTTTTTGGTCCGAACACTACGGGCCGGTCGTCACTTATAATTTGGTTTATGTTGACGCTCTCGGCGTCTACTACGCCCTGTCGCATGATGATAGAGTGCTGAAAGCCCTGGAGAGCGCGGCGAAGTTTCACGCCAACTTCGTTTACTCTGATGGCAGCAATATCGAGACGATTGACGAGCGCGTTCCTTACTCCGAGACCGGACATCTGGCCGGGCTTGGCTTTTCTTTTTCGCCCACCGGTCGCGCTTACCTCCTCGAACAATGGCAACGCACGAAAGACGACAGGACGCTCCCCATTGCGGACTTCCTCGCCTCGATGCTGCTGTATGGTCAGGAAGGAGCTGTTGGATCCTATCCCGCGCACGGCGGTGATTCTGTTTTTGTCACGGACGATGGCCGTGCCTCAGTCCTGCGACAGGGCTCTTGGTGCGCCGCACTCTCGGCCTATGTCTGTCCACTCTCGGGAAGCCGATGGATTCAAGACCGACAGAATTTTATCAGCCTTTTCCACGAGAAAACTGGTTTGATTCTCGGCGGCGGGAATACAAAACTACAACCGCTCTGGAGCACGTTTACGGTAGGAGACACGAGCTTGCTCCGACACAAAACCGGGGACAAAAATCCGAAGTTTTCAGAACCGATCGGCCTGCTCCACATCCCGTCCGCCGCGACCCTCGAGGCCGATACGAACCTTCTGACGTTTCAATATGGATCTGTTGATTGCTCCGTGCGTTTGAATCTCTTGGAGAAGAATAAGGCGCGCCTGATTTATACCGCCACTCCGTCCAGGACCACGCAGCCGGTCGCGGCCCATGTGACGTTTCTCCCCGCCATCGAAAAACAATGGCAGACCGCCTCCGGCCAAACCGGCAGCCTCACCAAACCTTTTGAACTCACCGCAGCAAAGGCAGGAGCGTGGTTTGAACACAACGGCTGGCGTGTGCAATTGCCGGAAGGTTCCCGACTCTCCTGGCCGGCGTTGCGCCATAATCCTTACCGCGATGATGGTCGTTCGGATCTCGGGGACGGGCGCATCGTTCTCACGCTTCCGTTCTCAGAGAATACCACCACACGCGATGTGGATGTAGAGGTCTTAAAATAAGGGCTTCGGTTTAGCGCCTCAGCCTCGCCCGTTTCAATTAGACGTCACAAATCTGGACGCCTTGCTTTAGAGAAGCGATTTTATCGGGGCGTGCCGGAATGAATTCCTGCGCCACGAATCCTTTGTAGCCCGTTTCCAGAATGGCTTTCATCACAGCGGGATAATAAATCTCCTGGCTGTCATCGATTTCATGTCGTCCCGGGACACCGCCAGTATGGTAGTGACCAAAGTATTGGTGATTCTTTTTGATGGTCGCAATGATGTCACCCTCCATGATCTGCATGTGGAAAATGTCATAGAGCATTTTGAACCGTTCTGAGCCGACCGCCTTGCAGAGCTCCACGCCCCAATTGGAATGGTCGCATTGATAATCTTTGTGACTCACTTTGCTGTTCAACAATTCCATGCAGACGGTGACTTTATATTTCTCAGCCACAGGCATAATCCGTTTCAATCCGATCGCGCAGTTCTCAATCCCTTTCGCGTCATCGAGACCAGCACGGTTCCCAGAGAAACAAATAATGTTGGGAGCACCGGCGCTGGCCGCCTGCGGAATCGCCTCTTCCATGAATTTCACGATGCTATCGTGATTCTCCAGGCGATTGAGCCCCTTTGGAATCATTCCCGGAACGCCGGTGACCATGGCGCAGGTAAGATCGTACTTCTTCAACGTGGGCAGGTCCTTGATTTCCACGAGCTCGACCGATTGCAGGCCGATCTCCTTGGCTGCCTTGCAAAAATCATCGAGCGGTATGTCGTTATAACACCATTTGCAAACGGAATGGTTCACGTGCCCCTTGAGTTTCCCACCACCCGCTTGTTCAGCAGCGTTCAAGCGAAACGACAAACTTGCGGCGGCGCTAACGACGGCAGCAGTGCCGGTGAGAAGAGCCGAACGTCGGGAAATGGAATGCTTCATAGTATTATTTCGTTGCCACGTTGTTGGAGGTCATTCAGTGAATTTGAAATTACCCGTCACCGCAACAAAAAACAGAAAATGGAAAACAATGCCTGTTTTTTCTTGGAGTGACTTTGCGCGTCCAGTAAGTTTTGGCACACCATGGCGCGCACCACTACTCAGTCCAACGCTCGCCCTCAAACAACAGCCACAACCGCATCAACCAACTCCTGGTTTGGCATTGGTCTTTTCATTACCATCCTCGCGTTTCTCATCGCCGCGACGTACCCAGAAATAATCTTCAAAGGACACGTCTTCGTCTATCGCGATGCAGGAATCTTCAACTATCCAACGCATTTCTTTGCCGCCGAAAGCTGGCGCGGCGGTGAAGCGCCCCTGTGGAATCCGTGGAACAATTGCGGCATCCCGTTCCTCGCGCAGTGGAACGTCATGGCGCTTTATCCGCTCTCGATAATTTTCACCTGGTTCCCTGGACCGCAGGCGATCACCTATTTCTCCTTGCTTCACTTCTTTATCGCCGGCGTTGGAATGTATTTCCTCGCGTATCGGTGGACGAACAATCGTTTTGCGGCGAGCGTCGCTGGACTGGCCTTTGCCTGGAATGGATTAACACTACACGCCTTGATGTGGCCAAACAGCTGCGCCTCCATCGGCTGGGCACCGTGGGTTCTCTTCTTCGTGGATAAGGCGCTTCGCCTTGGAGGACGGAATATTATTTATGCGGCACTCGTCGGGGCGATGCAAATGCTGGCGGGTGTGCCCGAAATTATTCTCATCACCTGGGCGATTGCGGGCGCGCTATTCCTGTTTGAATTCATACGCGGTGACGTAGCGCGCGGGCGACTCGCCCTGCGCTTCTTCTCCAGCGGCTTACTGGTTGGCGGCCTGACTGCGGCCCAAATGTTCCCATTCCTTGATTTGCTGATGCATTCGCAACGCAACACCTCCTATTCCGACATCGATGTCTGGGCGATGCCCATGTGGGGTTGGGCAAATTTCTTCGTGCCACTGTTCCGGACGAGCACCTCGTTCCAGGGGGTTCATTTGCAAACGGAACAGCAATGGACTTCCTCCTATTATTTGGGAATCGGGATCATGGCCCTCGCGATCATTGGGATGTTGCGTTCGCGAAACCCGCGGACCTGGTTATTGGTTGGTATTACCGTATTTGGTTGCGTGCTCGCGTTAGGCAAAAGCGCGGTGCTCTACACGATCTTGCAAAAGGTTTTCCCACTGGTTGGGTTTATGCGCTATCCAGCCAAATGGGTTCAGCTCGCCATGTTCTGCGTTCCCTTGCTGGCCGCGTTTGGAATCGCCTCCCTGCAAAATGAGAGCGCCGAGCGATCCCGCAAAAGCATGTTCACCATAGGCGGCTTGTTCCTCGGCATCATGGTATTCGTGGTCGGTTGCGCCTTTATGTTCGTGCGCGTGGACGAGCCTGGTCGCCTCGCCTTGCAAAACGCCGCGATGCGTGCCGTCTTTCTCGTTTTGATCCTGGGTGCGCTCTATCAGGCCATTCACCTTGAAGAAGTTCTCTGGAAAAACATTTTTGGCGTTGCCGTTCTCTTGCTGATTGGCCTCGATGTCTCGACGCACATGCCGCGACAACATCCGACGGTCCTCGCTGCCGCCTACAAACCGGTCGATCTGCAAATGAAAGAGGTGCCGCAACTTGGTCTCGGTCGCGCGATGATCTCTCCTGATCTTCAGACCACGATGCGCCGCGCCGGCAGTCCCATCATTGCTGAAGATTACCGTGTGAAACGCCTCGTGCTTTTTGGCAACGCCAACATTCTCGATCACGTGCCGAAAGTGAATGGGATGTTTTCCCTCTACACGAAGGAGCAAGCTGACATTGAGAAAAAGCTTTCGGATTCCCAAACCAAGTCGCCAGGCCTCGGCGCTTTCGTGGGTGTCTCGCAATTTTGCATTCAACCGCGTGTGGATACGTTCAGCTGGCGTTGGGTCTCTCGTGACAACCTCCCCATGCTGACGCTCGGTCAAAAGCCAGTGTTCGCCGACAGTGCCAGCACCCTGGAAGCCCTTTCATCCGAAAGATTCAATCCGACTGAAGTGGTCTATCTCCCACCCGAAGCCAGCAGTGTGATCACTGCCACGAATTTCGTGAAGGGCGCCAATATTTTAGCGGATGAAAAATTCAAGATTGCTCCGCCAAAGGTTACCGCGCGTGAGGTCTCGTTTACCGTCAGCACGCCGGAACCAGCAATGGTTGTAATGGCGCAGACGTTTTATCACGCCTGGAAAGCTTCGGTGGACGGCAAACCAACACCGATCTATCGCGCGAATCATGCCTTTCAGGCGATAGAAGTGCCAGGGGGCCAGCATGTGATTACCTTCGTCTATGACGATCAGATGTTTAAGAACGGCGTCAACGTTTCCATTGGAACCCTTGTCATCTGTGTCATTGCATGGTTCCTTTTGAAAAGAAAGTCACCGGTCACCGTCTAATAGTTATGTTCGCGCGGTCTCTTCGAAGAAATCTAGCTCTCCTGTTCCTGGCGCTCAGTTTCGCCTGCAGTTTCGCCGCATCGGAAAAAACCGCGAGCTTTGCCGAACTCGCCGAGAAGAGATACCTCGCGGCTGGTTTACGGTTGCAAACGGAACCGAAGAACGTCGAGGCGGAATGGCAGTTCGCGCGCGCTTGCTTCGACTGGGCCGAATTTGCTGCAAACGACGACCAGCGGGAACAAATCGCCAATGAAGGAATCGCGGCAGCACGTCAACTCGTTGAGCAAAAACCGCGACTCGCGCAGGGCCACTATTATCTGGCCATGAACCTGGGCCAATTGGCGCGCACGAAAACGTTCGGGGCGTTACGTCTGGTCAGCGAGATGGAGAAGGAATTCAAGATGGTCGTCGACCTTGACCCGAAATTTGATTTCGCGGGAGCCGACCGGAATCTCGGCATGCTTTATCACGAAGCCCCGGGTTGGCCTACGAGCATTGGCAGCAGTAAAAAAGCCCGTCAACATCTGGAACACGCCCGGGAACTGGCGCCGGAGTTTCCCGAGAACCATCTCTATCTATTGGAAGCCTATTTGAAATGGGGCGACAAAAAAGCCGCGCAAAAGGAATTCGAATCCATCCAAAAGCTCTGGCCCGAGATGAAAAAGAAATTGGCCGATGAACAATGGCAGCGCGACTGGCTCGACTGGGAAAAGCGTTGGAAAAGACTTCAGGATCGCTTCACAAATTAGGTTTTCATTCTGCGCACCGACTATTGTCGGGCAAGCCAAAGCTCTGTTCCCCGCCACGCCTGTCCCACCTAAATTTTGGCACGAAATCTGAAATTTCCTCGGCCGCCCACTTCAGACTTTTAACCTCAAATTTCGAGCTTTTGGCGTAAACCGCTGACAAACAACCTCCTGCAAGGACGTTGTACGCGTACAAGACGACTTTCCAAGAGTTGGGAATCCAATTAGTACGCATTTTCTATAAAATTCCAGCGTGGCGAACTCCCCTGTACGCGTACATCACCAACGTTCCACGATCGGGAAGAGGCCTTGTACGCGTACAACGCGTCTCCGGACGTTTAAAGGTTACCTTGTACGCGTACAACGTGACCTCGCCATCGTTGGAAACCACCTTGTACCGGTACAACCCAACTTTTTGTCTTGGGAAGCTCCCTTGTACGCGTACAACGCCATGTTCCAAGAGTTAAAAGTCGCCTTGTACGCGTACAATGCCTCTCCGGATCGTGGAAAATTGGTGATGTACGCGTACAAGGCAGTTTCCAACGACGGAAAGTTGGTGCTGTATGCGTACAAGGGAGTTTTCCAAGACGGGAAATTGGTGTTGTACGTTACTTCGGGAGTTTCCCGTCATCCAAAATTATGTTTTGCGCGTATGCGGGAGTTTCCGGTCACGGAAAACTGTCACTCGACGCAAAAGCGGCATTTTCCCGTGACAGAAAGTTGGTCCTCGGACGTAAAGCGGGAGTTTTCCGTGAAGGAAAGTTGTTACTTGATACTAAAACCTCCTTTTCCGACGACAATGAAACGCGAGTATTGGCGTTTTTCTTCAAAGTGTTGGCGTCCGATCCGATGAACGACTCGCCCTCACCCTAACCCTCTCCCGCTGGGAGAGGGAATCGGAAGGCCGTGGGTTTGCCCGTGATCTCGGACCGTGCGCAGCGCCCGGCGCGAACTGAATGGTTTAAACAACGGAGGCGCAGGTCCCCTCTCCCAGCGGGAGAGGGCTAGGGTGAGGGAGAAAACATCCTGATACCAAGGCCGCTTCCATCTTTGGGAGTCCCATTTGCATTCCACTGAAAACAGCGAAGAACCAGAAATAGCGGTTTATCTCTACAAGAATCAACGAACCCTGTTCTGCGGCCGGGTAATTCTTTCCTTTCCTTGTCCGGTTTTGCCGACGGCGGTTACTATTCCATGAGTGAACGATCAGACCGACCAACAGCTGCTACAGGAATACGCGACTTCGCGATCCGACGCGGCTTTTGCAGAACTCGTTCGGCGCCACATTGATTTGATCCATTCCGCGGCCTTACGAATGGTCCGCGACGCCCACCTTGCCCAGGATATAACCCAAGCGGTCTTCGTTGCCCTTTCTCAGAACGCCAGCGATTTGGCGGATCGAACCGTGCTGGCAGGTTGGTTGTATCGCACCGCCCAGAACCTGGCGGCCAACGCGGTTCGCTCGGATGTTCGCCGCCGGGCGCGTGAACACGAAGCCGGTGTTATGAACGAATTGCTTTCCTCCGACTCGGATTCCACGTGGGATCACATTGCTCCACATCTCGATAGCGCACTCGGCGAGTTGAATGACGCCGAACGGGACGCACTATTACTCCGCTACTTCCAACGCAAGTCAGCGCGTGAAATGGCGCAAGCGCTCGGAGTAAGCGATGAAGCAGCGCAGAAACGCGTCGGTCGCGCCGTGGAGCGATTGCGGGAACTCTTCGCCAAACGCGGCGTCACCGTCGGTGCGAGCGGACTCGTTGTCATCCTTTCCGCCAATGCCGTGGCGGCTTCACCCATTGGTTTGAGCACGACCGTTACCGCCGCTGCCGCCCTCGCCGGGAAAACCTTCGCCACGACTGCGACCACTGCGATTGCCATGACTACCCTGCAAAAATCCCTCATCACCGTTGCACTTGTTGCCGCCATTGGGACAGGTCTTTACGAGGCCAGCCGTGTTGCTGAGCAGCAGAAGGAGCTTCGTGCTCTCGTGCAACGACAAGCCCCATTGACCGGACAAGTGGATCAACTCACCCGTGAACGTGATGACTTTGCACGTCAGCTCACGACGTTGCGGAATGACAACGAACGGTTGCATCGCGACACCGAAGAATTATTAAAGTTACGCGGTGAAGTGGCGCGTTTGCGAAACGCATCACACGAGATCGCGTCAGCTAAAGGGTCTGGCCATAATGACCCGACCGAGATAGCCATGCGGTCGTGGTTGAAACGGGTTACGCTTCTCAAGCAACGTTTCGAACAATGGCCCGGCAAGAAAACTCCGGAACTCTCGCTGCTCGCGGAAGAGGATTGGCTGAAGGAAACGGAGAATCGCAACCTTGAAACAGATGAAGATTGCCGACAAGCCATGGGCAAGCTCCGAGATCATGCCAAAGAAAAGATGGCTGCACTCGTGGATAAAGCGTTGGAGGAATATTCCAAAGCGAACAACGAACAACTTCCCGCTGATCTCTCGCAACTGAAGCCGTATCTAAACCCGCCGGTGGATTCTTTCTTGGATGGTTACGAAATTGCAAAGCCGGGAACGGTGAAGGTTTCCAATCGAACGCTAACCTGGGCAATGGTCGAGAAAGGGTCCTACACTCCCGGCAGAGTCCCCGCCAGTCATCGCGAGGTGCTTGCGGACAGAGAGCATGACATGTTCATCGTCATTTATCAGGGCGGCCATTATCGTTACTGAGGCAAATAATCGTCGTTGATGCTCGCGTTACCAGGAAGACCTCGCGTCGTTATGACTACACTGCAAAAAACTTTCATTGCTGCGATGCTGGTCGTGGTAGTTGGCATCGAGATCCACGAAGCCCGCCAGATTTCTGAGCAGCAAGGGCAGATTCATCTTTTTGCCCAAAAACAATCGCCGCTCGCCGGACAGGTTCAACAATTGACGCGCGAACGCGATGATTTTGCACGTCAACTCGCGACGTTGCGGAATGAAAACGAACGGTTGAATCGTGACACCGGTGAATTATTGAAATTGCGCGGTGAAGTGGCGCGCTTACGAACCGCATCGCGCACGATCGCTGGAGCAAATGAGCCCGACAAAAATGATCCGACCGAGATCGACACGCAGTCGTGGTTGAATCGGGTAAAACTTCTCCGGCAGCGCTTTGACCAATGGCCCGGCAAGAAAACTCCGGAACTCGCATTGCTCACTGAACAGGATTGGTTGAGGGAAACGGAGAATCGCAAACTCGAAACCGACGAAGATTGCCGAGAAGCCATGAGTAAGCTCCGTTATCATGCCAAGGAAAAATTGGCTGGGCTCGTGAACAAGTCGTTGGAGGAATATTCGAAAGCCAACAACGAACAACTTCCCTCTGATCTCTCGCAACTGAAGCGATATCTAAACCCACCGGTCGATTCATTGTTGGACGGTTATGAAATCGCCAAACCGGGGACTGTGCCGATTTTTTTCCCAAACTCGCCGAATGCTGATCGAGCGTTAAAATGGGCGATCGTTGCGAAAGGTTCCCACACTCCTGGCGCAGACCCCCAGGAGAGCTATGCGGATGTGCTGGCCGACAAGGAATATGACACGTTCATCGTCATTTATCAGGGCGGCTATTACGGCTACGGCCCGGAAAAGACACGGGAGGGAAAATAGAGCGATTGCCAAAAGAAATTTCCGGATAGATCGTAGAGGCGCTGGCCAAAGGAGCGCGGCGTTTACGCCGCTTCAACGTGGTCACCCGAGCAGGCCCTGCGAATTCTCGAAGGTTTTCGTCAGT
>JAQGOU010000374.1 GCA_028293445.1 Verrucomicrobiales bacterium
GCAACGGGAATTAAATTAGCAGATTCAACCGTCGCCGGGGACACGATGTCAGCCAAGGCGGACTTCGTTAAAGCCGCCGTGATCGCGGCGTGTTCCAAACGTCAGCATCGAACAGCGTCGATACGAACCATCAGTCTGGCGCCGGTGCGCAACGCCGATATGCCGCGGGAGATGGACAGCCTGTGCGATTCGATCGGACGCCTTCTGGAAAGACAGTTAATCCAATCGCCTGACATCACTGTCCTCGAGCGGGAGCGATTGGAGGAAATCAATAGCGAACGGAAATTGTCGACCACCACACCATCGAGCGATCTGCTGTCAGCGTTGACGCTCATGGAATTGGAGTTGGGCAAATCCTCCATCGACTCGGAGATCAAGGCCACTTTATTTCTTTCCGATGGAAGCGGCGGCGCCATCTCCAAGATCTCCCTCGCTGGCAGTCAAACGAACGTGCCAGGACTGGTGGATCAACTATTGAATTCCGTGACAAAGCACCTTGCGGTTGCGCCGGTGGAACGAAAGTTAGACCGCGAACGGGAGGCTTCCTATTTCAATCGGGAGGCGCAATTTCTAAAGACTCACAATTACCTCGTTCGCGCACTGGCCGCGGCCGAGGCGGCATATGCGCTGGAGCCGGAAAAGGAGCTCTATCAAGAATCCTTGGCGGCGTGCCTTTTCGACGTTGCCATGACCCTTTTGCAGGCTGCCCCCGTCGCGTCCGCTGATCGTGACCATCCTTTACCCGTCCCACCCGAACTCCTGCGGTCGATTAGACTAATAAACCGTGCGTTGAGTATCCACAAGATGAACATCATGGGTTACCTCAATCCAGCATCCCGCTTCGAGGGAGGACCCGACGCAGAAACCAGAGAGTTGTTCGAAACGCTCCAGCGACAATGGCGCGATGAACTCTTGAGCAATAGTCGTATTACAGTCGTCAGGGACCTCAATGAGTTTCAACAAATCGTCTATTGGGCTAACCTGGATGTTTTGCCCGACCTCCAGTACGTGTCTCCAACAGCGCACGAATGGACGACTGGCTCGATCGAAGTCATTTCCCGTTGGCTGGAGTTCTCCAAAACCAATTTGCCTTTCTGGGATATGCAGGCAGGACCTCCTTATCATGGCGGTAATGGGACGACGGCTCCTGTCAATCAACTGTTGGGTTTTCCATTTCTTTGCACGCTCGTGAGAGATCCCTATGCGACAAGTCCGCTCGCGCGCTGGACATTGAGCGCCGATGATTACGCCCGCTGGAATGAACTGTACGAGTCCATGCAGCACCATCCTCTTCCAGTGGTTCAACTCTACGGCAAGATTGGCCGCCTCGCCGTGGAGTTGCGTTCAACCGCGGTCCCCACGAATGAAGTGATCCCTCGCGTGGAGTCCATTGTGGAAAGCGCGAAACAAATTTTGAAAGGACTGCCGCCTGATTCAGCGAAGTCCCAGCGCATCCTTTATTATCAAGCGGCGATTGATGCTATCGAGGCGGCGCCCGTGGAATATCTGGATACCCAGAAGCGCCGGGCTCTGTACGACCGCCTGTTTACCTTTATGCTGAGTCAGCGTGAACTGACCGAGTTGGTCGTCGCCAGAGCCACGCAAGACTTCTCTGGAATGTATCCAGTCCAACCAGAGCAATTGGTAGCCGGGAATAACCCGGGGCGCGCGCCGACGAGCCACGCTGCGGCAAGATTGCGCAATCTGGAGCACGTCAAAGCCCTTCTCGATTCTGCAGACGTGCGCTTGCTCGACTCCCACCGAGAAGAGTTTCAAGAGCACCTGGCCAAGATACGACGCACACTGGCCCAGCCTGGATCGCAAGTGGAACAACCCAAGCCGTGGACGGAGGCGCGGTTGGTTTTTGAACTGCGCGATGGCCTGGAAAGAATTGATGAGGCAATTGTTCAAGACAACGTGACTTACTTTGTCGGTCTTGGACGGAAGGAGGGACGTGGATTCATCCAACTTGTCAGACTCAGCATTTCCAATGGGCAAATTCAAATGTTGGGTCAGGCGCAACACGAATGGGATGAAATCAGCAACCTCGGTGCGGTCATCACTGGAACTTGTGCCCAGGACGGAAATATCTTCGTCGGTACCCGCCGTGATGGGGTGTTTGTTTTCCCGGCCAATGGCGGTTCACCGCAACACCTGACCACCACGAACGGCCTGCCGTCAAACTGGGTGCGCTCTCTCGCTTGCCTTGAGAACAAACTGTTCCTGGGCCTCGGCGAGCACGAAGGGTTCCTGGTCGTTTATGATCTTAAAGAGCAGCACTGTAACGTGATTGCCTCCAGTCGCCGGAAAGAGAAACGCTCGCCTTTCGACGACACGACACCTCCGTTCGCGGTTCATTCAATGCGCAGTGATCCGTTGCGGCAGCGGATCATCGCGCTCATCACCGCGCCGACTTCACCGGAGTTGGCGGGCTTGTGGCAAATCAATCCGGATTCCGGGGAATTAAAACAAATTCTGAAACTGGCCGGCGAGGCCTGGTTGTTGCCAAATTTTGTAAGCCCAATCAGGAACAATCGGTTGCTGCTGCACGATTGGGGCTCGCGCTGCATCATTGATTTTGATCTTCGCAACGATCAGGCCAAACTCCTCTATGCCGGGAGCCCTTACGGCTCCTTCCACTCTCTTCAACCTGCCAAAGAAACCGCCAGGGTCTGGATAAACCGGAGCGGACCGTTTCTGGTCGTGGATGGATCGGTATGGACTGGCGAAGACTTTGGTCGATTTTCCCGCGACCTTCCGAAGGGCGAATCCTTCCCGGCGCTGCCGGGGGAAAAATTACCGCGTCTGGCGGGTTGCATGAGCGGACTTGAGATGGTTGGCAATGGTCGACAGGTCCTCGTTGTCCAGAAAACCAAAGTCTGGCTGCTGACCTTGCCGAAAGAGTCTGCCAGGAATTCAACACCCTGAAGTGCCCGATGCACCACGCGCTTTGCCGGGATCTGCTCAGAAACCGATTTTAAAAGACTTTTAAAACCGATAGCTCGCGGGATCTCCATTTTTAAAGCCTTTGAAAAACGATATCTCACGGGAATTCCGTTTTAAAAGGGTTCAAAAATCGATATCTCGCGGGCGGGTCATTTTAAAAGCCTTCAAAAAAGGTTCTCTCGTGAGAATCTCGTTTTAAAAGCCTTTCAAAAGCGATAGCTCGCGGGAATCACCGGTAAAAACTCTTTCATCCCGAGCTTTCTCGGGAACTTGCGCGGTGGCGGGAAGTAATTTCCGGATCGACCGAAGCGAAAAGGAGCGCGGCATTTATGCCGCTTCACCACGATAAAACAAAAAGACGTTCATCGAATTTCAAGGCATTCGGCCAAAATGACGTTGAAGCGGCGTGAACGCCGCGCTCCTTTTACCGGGGATTCATTTGGACAACACGCCCTTACGTTCCGGCACTCGCTGTATAGAATCCGTCGCCGCTCTTCTCTGGAATATCCTGGAATCGAAAAACTATTTACGCCCCTAAGGCCTTAAAACATCAGAATTCTCTCCGTAAGTGGCTGATCTCGAATGGATAAAGAATCTTAACAATTATTTTCACCCCAAAAGCTAAGGGACCGTAAACGTCCCTTTGCTCCTGTTAAAGTGATCGCGTTCGAAAATTAAAACCTCGAACACGCGAAGGCGCAGGTTGCTTAACAACAAAAAAGAGCATCCCAAGTCGCAGGTGAACGGACATTTTGTTCATTCACATAAACCGTCGATGTCTTCGCGCACCGTTAATTAAAGAAAGTAAAACATATGAAACAAAAAGTAGTAAAATCAATCGGCGCACTCACTAACCTGAGTGCGGATATTATCGGCGGCCTCAACCTCCTGGAAACAGACCTGCACATTGTGCATGTTCCAAAACTGAAAGTTGAGGCGGACCTGTTGGCGTTGCTGACGAGCAATGATGCGTATCAAAGCGGCCGTTTGCTCCTGAGTGAACGCCGCGAGACGGTGCGCACAGTGGCCAAACAGGGCCGCGAACTGATCATGCTCACGCGTGACATGTTCAAGCCGCGCTTCGGTGCGCAGTTCTCCAGCATCTGGGAGATTCTTGGTTTCACCCGTTCACTTGAGTCTCCAACTTTGGCGGAAGAGGTGAAGCCGATGGTGCGTGCCATACAAGTGTATATGGCGGCGAATCCGACGTTGGAGGTTCCGTTGCTCGGCATCACCGCGGCCAATGCGGAGAGTGTCTATAACGATCTCAATGCCGCGATGATCGCCTTCAACGTGCAGGATTCTGCCCTGGGAATGTTGCGAGAGACGCGTGATCGCGCCATGGCGGGCCTGCAGGCAACCGTGCGCGCGCTGGTGGATGAACTCGGAATCAAGCTGGGACCTCTCGACCCGCGCTGGAAGGCGTTCGGCTTGAACATTCCGGGGGCCGACGAAACGCCGGATGCGGTGGAGAGCGTGACCGCGGTGTTGATCAACCCGACGACAGCGGCGCTGAAGTGGAAACAGCCCGCACGCGGCGAATTCTATCATGTGTGGAGACGCGTGCAGGGTGTTGATGTTGACTTCGTCCTGGTCGGTTCACCGGCAGACTTCGATTTCATGCTCGATAACCTGCCGGCCAATGCCCGGACAGATATTGTCATCTCGGCGGTGAACAATGGCGGTGAAGGAGCACGCTCGGAGATGGTCACGATTGTGACGCATTAGTGCTGGAGTTCATGCTTTAGCATGTCGGGAAGAGGGACAACGTAAACGTTGAACTCCAACGAGGCCGCCCGCGGAAAACCGGGCGGCCTTCATTCGCACCCGCCGGCTTGTGTGTGATTAAGAGTTGGTGCAAGCCGAAGGTTCGGAGTCCCGCCTTCAGGCGGCGAGGCGCACGCAAAAGCCGTCATGTTGAAAATTTTCCATGCGCTCGTCCATGCGACAGGTTTACCGGCTGAAGCCGGGACTCCAAACCCACGACGACCTCACTTTCAATTACACCCTCCCGGTTTAATGTTGGTAAAAAGCGATGACGCGCGGAGGTATTCCTGCTAAAAGGTCGGGATGGGTCGGGTCTTATCTCTCTTTACTATAGGTGTACTGTGCCTACTGCCAACCTCCTCGTCATGGGGAGCAAGTTGTCTCACGCGAACTAACAGCCCGTCGTTGCCCTTGCCGACGACACTCAATACTTCAGGATATGCTACGGAGGCTATCTTTCCCGGGCTGCAATTTTCATGGCCCGTCGCTGTCTCCGCTCCGCCGGGCGAAACCAATCGATTGTTCGTCGCTGAAAAGGACGGTTACATCAGCGTCATTACCAATCTCTCCGCCCCAACGCGCTCGGTGTTTCTGGATATGCACGATATCGCGGCCAAAGACGTCAAGGAAGACGGGCTTTTGGGCATGGCCTTTCACCCCAACTATGCAACGAACGGCTATGTCTACGTGTTTTACACGACGTTGACGAATGGCACGAAGTGGGATTGCATCGCTCGCTTTCAGGCGGATCCACAAAATCCCAATCGCGCCTTGCGCCAATCCCATACCGTTATCCTTTATCAGATAGATACCGTGCCCAGCCACAATGGAGGTGACCTTCACTTTGGCCCGGACGGTTATTTGTATGGGTCCTTGGGTGACCCGAATAACACGTATCAACAAGTTAATAATCTCCACTCCGGAATGCTGCGCATTGATGTGGATAAACGACCCGGAAATATTCCGCCCAACCCGGTGACCGGAACGACAACCCAGTATTATGTGCCGATCGATAATCCTTACATCGGCGCCACAACTTTGAACGGCAACGCGATCGCAACCAATCAGACTCGGACGGAATTTTACGCGATTGGTCTCCGGCATCCCTGGCGTTTTTCCTTTGATTCGTTGACCGGCGATCTTTACGTGGGCGATGTCGGCCTCTCGACATACGAAGAAGTGAACGTGGTGCAAAAGGGCAAAAACTACGGATGGGGTTATGCCGAAGGAACCAGCACAAATAATCCGGCATATGCCGCCTACCTCACGCCGCCGCTCTATCAGTATGGGCATACTCAGGGACTGGCCGTCATTGGCGGAAACGTTTATCGCGGCGCAGCGATTCCCGATTTGTACGGGTGTTATGTCTTCGGCGATTATGCCAGTGGAACAATCTGGTCCTTCCGCTACCAGGGCGGACAGGCGACGGAAGTGCGAGAGCTTTGCAATTATCCGGCGATGATCTGCTTTGGCACCGACCCGCGTAATGGTGATATTCTTCTCGCGAGTGATGGTACCAGTCTTCAGCGCATTACCAAAATAGCAGCGACCAACAGCGTCGCGATCCCAGCGTTGCTCAGCCAGACCGGGGCTTTCTCCGATCTGACGAATCTGACGACCGTCCCGGGAATTGTGCCCTACGAAATCAATGTTCCCTTCTGGAGCGACAATGCCGAGAAGAAGCGTTGGTACATGATTCCCGATGGTCAGCAAATTGGTTTTCAACGTGATGAGAACTGGCACTTCCCTGTCGGCACCACCTGGGTCAAACATTTCGATCTCGAGATGGTTACCGGAAACCCGGCCAGCAAACGGAAAATCGAGACGCGGTTTTTAGTTTCAACGGTTGATGGTGCTTATGGACTTTCCTACGCGTGGAACGCCGCGCAGACCGACGCCACCCTGGTATCCAGCGCGGGGACGACTTCCAGTTTCACGGTCACCAATGGTGGGGTTCCGAAGACCCAGGTATGGACATTCCCCGGTCGTTCCCAGTGTCTGACCTGTCATACGCGTCACTCCGAATTTGCGCTGGGCTTTAACACCCGGCAGTTGAATCGCGATGTCCCATGTGGTGGCGGCATGGCGAATCAGATCGAGGCGATGAGCGATGCGGGCTATTTTACCGCGCCCGTCACGAACCGCTATTTGTTGCCGGCGTTCTCTAGTTCCACTGACACCAACAACAGCCTTGAATTCCGCGCCCGTTCTTACCTCGCTGCCAACTGCTCGCAGTGTCATCAGCGATTTGGGTGGGGATTTGGGAACTGGGACGCCCGGGTCAGCACCCCCTTCATGGACGCTGGTTTGATAACGGCCGAAGTCGGTGATTTCGGTTACCTGGAACAAATGATCTATCCCGGCAATACGAACAGCACCTTGATTCTGCAACGGATGAAAGCCACCGCTTCAGGCCGCATGCCACCTCTGGCGACGTCGGTCCTGGACACGAATGGCATCAACCTCATGTCGCAATGGGTCCAGAGTCTCGCGAACCGGCAATCGTTCACTGCATGGCTCACGGCCAATGCATTGACCGGAGTGTCGGGAACAGTCGACACCGATGGTGACGGCGCTTCCAATTATTCGGAGTATCTGGCGGGAACGAATCCAAAAAATAGTACGAACGTCTGGAAATCGACGATCTCCAATTCTGCGAACCATCTGCAAGTGAGCTATAGCAATCTTTCCAACCGCGTTTACGAAATCCAATGGTCAACCAACGTGTTGGGTGGATGGCAGGCACTGGACCATCCCAATAATTCTCCGAATCCAAAACTGCGCACGGGAACAGAGACGGTGGACCTGGGGTCCTCCACCAACGCGAATTACTTTTATCGGGTACAAGTTCGCGATCCATAGTGCGGGCTTGTTGTTCATAAAAACATTTCGTTTTTGCGGAGAATTGATGTTTCATTCCTGCCGCAATTGTTTCTATGACAACAGAAGAAGCCCTGACTATTTTTCGTGACACCGGCGCCCTGCTCGAAGGCCATTTCCTTTTACGCAGCGGCTTGCATAGCCGACAATTTTTCCAATGCGCGCTCGCGCTGCAACAGATGCCGATCGTGGAACGGTTGGGGAAAGCGCTCGCGGACAAAGTTCGTCCATTGGGTGCCACGACCGTGATTGCTCCCGCCATGGGTGGACTGGTGATTGGTCAAGAGGTTGCGCGGCAGCTGGGACTGCGGTTTATCTTCGTTGAAAAGGAAGAAGGCAAACTCGTCCTGCGCCGCGGCTTTAAGATCTCGCAGGGTGAGAAGATTCTCGTCGTCGAAGATGTGGTAACGAAGGGCGGTCGTGCTCAGGAAGCGATTGATATCGTGCGGGCCAACAGCGGCAATGTCGTCGGTTTGGCTATGATTGTGGATCGATCAAACGGAACGGTGGATTTAGGAGTGCCAACAGTTAGTTTAATATCGTTGAAAGTAGAAGCATTCGAGCCGGACAAGTTGCCGGAGGATCTACAAAAAATTCCCGCGACCAAGCCGGGAAGTAAATAATCGCGAGGGCCAGGGCGGGATGATCGAGTGGTTCTCTACGCACTGTCTCTCTTATTTACCTAAATCCAAGGCCAGGGTCTTCAACTCGAGGAACCTTTTCTCGGCATTCTTCAGCTCGGATTCGCCCAGGCTTGCTTTTATTTTGTCCCGCAAGCCAGCGGCTTCGGACGAACCGTTTTGCGCGGCCAGATTTAACCATGCGTAAGCGCGCTCGCTGTTTTTTGGGGAACGGGTTCCCTCGACGTAAGAGGATCCCAGTTTGAGCGCCGCCATACCGTCCCCTTTGTCTAACGCTTGCATACCGAGTTTGAGCGCCTCCGCAAATTGTTTCAATGCGGGATCGGTTTGCGCACGCACAGTTCCGTCTCGATCCATAAATCGCTCGAGCTTATTGATTCCTTTTGTGGCGGCTTGCAGGTGTAAGCGCGCCGATTCAATGAAGTCCTGCTCGACGGCATAGCCCGTTCGATAACGCACCGCCATGGTCGCGATGGCCTCGACGTGCCCTTGTGCGGCGGCCTTGAGAAGAAGACGGGTTGGAGTATCCTCCGCATCCCGTGGCTCACCGATACCCTGCGCATAAGAGAGAGCCAGCTCAAAACGCCCCTGGGCACCGCCTAGATCGGCCGCCATCCGTTTCCATTTCACAGATTGCGCCAGATCTTTTTTTACCCCGATACCATTTAAATAAATATACGCGAGATCAAGCTGCGCTCCGGCGTAACCTTGATCTGCTGCGCGCTGTAGCCAATGGAGTCCTTCCTGGGGTGTGGCGCCCTTCCCCAGGATCGTGCTGATAACAACGAAGTAACTTGGGTAATGCATGTCATCAGGGCG
>JAQGOU010000378.1 GCA_028293445.1 Verrucomicrobiales bacterium
TGGCGCGCAACTGGGCTTTGCGTTTATCCAAAGGCAGACGATCGAGATACCGGTCGAGAATGTTGCTGGAGGATAGAATTACTCCGAGCGGTGTGCGAAACTCATGACTGACCATGGAAACAAAAAGGCTTTTAAGCTGGTTGAGTTCCTTTTCGGCCTCCAACGCCACGCGCAACTCTGCCTCGGCACTTTCGCGGGCGGTGATTTCATTCAGCAGACGCGTGTTGGTTTCACTCAGCTCCCCTGTCCGTTCCGCGACATGATGTTCCAGATTAATGTTCAACCTGCGAAGTTCCTGCACAGCGCGGATGCGAACCATTTTGTTGGCACAAAGAGAGGCGATGGCCGTCAGAGCGTTGAGGTGATCGACTGTGAAAAAATTGCTCTCGGGATGTTCGGAGTCGATAACCCCAATGACTTTACCGTTAACAGTAATTGGTACGGCGATTTCTGAGAGACGATGTTCGTCATCCACGATGTACCGTGCATCGATGGTGGTGTTTGCGATCAGCTCTGCCCTGCCGGAGGCAGCGACGCTCCCGACAATTCCTTCGCCCAAGGGAATAACAATGGGATTGAGGATTAGACGGGCTTGTGGGCTTTTCGGTCCCATCGCGGCTTTTTGAACAAGCACTTTTCGCTCCGGGTCAAGCAGGTAAATCACGCAATCCACGAAACCGAGTTGGGAAATGCAATTGCCGGCGAGATCCCAGAGAATGTCCTCTTCGGTATCCTGTTCGAGCATTGAGGTTGCGAAATAGTTAATGATGTGAGTGACTGTTTCCGAACGGCGCAATTCCTCTTCGACGTGTTTGCGCTCGGTGATGTCGCGGATATTCATGACAACGCCTTTCACTCCCGGCACGTGCAGACAATTGGTCCCAATGGCTTCTGCGTAACGCAACGAACCATCAGCGGCGAGCAGCCTGTAGCTGGAAATGCGGCGGGACGACGCTGGCTTGGCCAGCACTTCCGCATGCATTTGTGCAATAAGCGGACGGTCGTCCGGGTGGATGACATCGAACGCACCCTTTAAATTATTCGTGCCGAAAAGGCGGTTCCCGGAAGGACTCATATATTTGATGCTGAGATCGGCATTGAGAACTGTGGTCACGTCAAATGAGTTGTCGATAAGTGCGCGGAAGCGTTCCTCCGAGGCGCGAAGTAACTTGAGCTTGCGCCATTGGAAGAGCGCCCATGAACCCGTGACGCAGAGCAAAACAAACATGAATGCAAGCGAGCTGCGCAATCTGCCTGTAGTCCAGAAGGATGGTCCGGCCAATACATGAACTGCTTCCGGTGCGTGAACCAGAATGTGCAAGTAACGAGTCCGGCTTTCATCGACACGGCCACCAAGTCGGCAAATACCCGTGAAGTCGGCGAGAGTGCCGACAGGAAAAAGGGCCTCTGCTTGGGTGCCCCAGGGAAACATCACCTTACAAAGCACTCCTTCTGAATCAACCAATAACACTTCATTCGTAACACCACGAAGAGTGTAGCTGTTAGTGCCGACGACCTGGCCACGCAGGACGACATATTTGGCATCGTACAGATCCTTGAGCGCATCGCTTACGCGAATTGGCAGCGGCGGCGGAATTTTTCCCTGGCCAATGGCTTTGGCATCGGCCGATTCCAACCAGGCCCTGCTTTCAGCGCGAATCGGAAGACCCGTCATCTCCAAAAGCTCACCGCGATGAAAGTTATTGGTGGCATGGCGCAGGCGCACTCGTATCTCGCCGGTATCATCGTGGAGGATGAGATAGCCAGGTTCAAACTGCGACATGAGGGTGCCTGCAATTTTCACCCGCTTTCTGGCACTGATCGAACCTGGGATTTCTCCAATGCCGATGAGGTTGGGAGATTCAACGTCCCGGGAAAGCCCAACCGAAGATTCCTCAGCGGCACTGGCCCGATGTGGAAGCGTGAGCGCAACCATGGACAGTAGAACCAGCGCTAAAACGAACACCCGTCGACACAGCAAAAGAGCAGCGGGAGCTGTCGAAGGCAGTGGCTGTAATGAGCCAGGATTCATGCGCGGAGTTTGCTTCACAGAAGGGGAAATTGAAATACCTGGTTTGCCAATGTGCCATAGGTCTTTCGGCCTATTTGCAACCAGCTCTGATGTGCCCTATGAAGAGCCCCGCTATGAAAACCAAAACCACGCTGTACGCAACGGCAACCTTTTTACTGATGATCTTTGCGCTACCGGTTTGCGCTGCCACCTACACCTGGATAGGCACAGGTTTCATGGGGTCGCCGGATTATCTTTGGAGCAATCCATTCAACTGGCAGGGTGCCTCCGCGCCACAGACTGGTGAAACAAATGTGATCATCATTTTTCCAAATTCGGGAGCGCCGCGGAACACGACTAACGATATTGGCGGTCTGGTCGTGGAATCAATTCGCTTTCAAGGCGACAATTACACGGTGGCTGGCAAAGCACCGGGCAACGTACTCGCGCTCACGTCGGATCGTTTCAGCGGTGATTCAATTGAGGCTACTGGTAACAACTGCAAGTTCCACTCCAATATCCAGCTAATCCTTACCAATGACATTACGGCGGATGTTGCCGCCATCAAAACTTTTACCA
>JAQGOU010000386.1 GCA_028293445.1 Verrucomicrobiales bacterium
CTTCCATCAATTCATTTTCCGCTGGCGTGAACCGGCCACCCGCGATTATCTCCTGAAAATTTTCGTCGCCTTCTTTATCACTGGCATAGGCGGGTTGGCCTTGGAGAAAATGGGATTCAAACTTCCAGACCACGTTTTCCCCGTGGCGATGGCCCTCCTTATCGGCGGAATTATTTTTGTCGGAGCCGAATTTTTCCTGCGCGGAAAAACTCAAAAGGACGTTATCACGTGGAATATCGTTTTCGCCGTGGCGGTCGGCCAACTGGTGGCCGCAGCTTGCCCCGGAACCTCCCGTTCGGGAGCGACCATTGTCTTTGCCCTGTTATTGGGTCTCAACCGTCCACTCGCGACCGAATTTTCTTTCCTCGTCGGCATCCCCACCATGCTTGCCGCCGGTGGCTGGAAAATCCTGAAAGCCTTGCGTCATCACGAGGTTCATGAATCCTGGAGTCTGGTTTTGCTCGGCACGGTAGTCGCCGCAATCGTTTCTTTCTTCGCGGTGAAGTGGCTGTTGCGGTTCGTGCAGACACACACCTTCACTGGCTTCGGCTGGTATCGGATCGCGATAGGAATTCTCCTGCTCCTGCTCGCGCACTGACGCGGATGGGGTAATGCTCCGGTCGACGTGACAAAAACCCGGTATTTTGGCTATTTCCGTTTTTGGGTCACTTTTCCGCTTTGAGCACCCAAAATGGAAGTTTTTCGGGGTCAAACAGGGGGCGAGGGCGGATTTTAGAACGGTTTCGGGAATTTTTCGGGTCGTTTACCCTCAACGCACTCGATTTCACTCCGGAAATGGAAATAAAAAATGTTGTGTCGGAAATTCCACTCCGGAAAAGTGCCCAATTAATTTTTTGCCGCCATTTCCACTCTGGAAATCCCGATAAATAATTTTTCGACGGAAATTCCACTCTGGAAATGAGGCCGTTTAATTTTTTGGCGTCATTTCCACTCTGGAAATTCGGATAAATAATTTTTTGACGAGAATTCCACTCTGGAAATGAGGCAATTTAATTTTGCGACCAGATTTCCACTCTGGAAAGGTGTCCATTTTATTTTTCGACGCCATTTTCACTCTGGAAATGGCGATAAATAATTTTGAGACGGGAATTTCGCTCCAAAATTAGACCCTTTGGCTTCGGCAGCGTTTGGAGCCCGGAACTCCCGACTCATTTCGACATAGTCATATAAATTCCTCGCTCCCTGTCACCGCATCTTCTTAAATCCAGACTCATGAAGCGAGTTTTGGCTTTGGCCCTTCTGGTGATCTCATTTGCTGCCTCGGCGGCCCCTCGCCCAAATATTGTCTTTATTCTGGCCGACGACCTTGGCTACGGAGATCTCAGTTGTTACGGCGCACCCGATATCAAAACTCCTAATCTCGATCGTCTCGCGACTCAGGGTGTTCGCTTCACCGATTTTTACGCGAACGGTTGCGTCTGCACTCCCACCCGATGCGCACTGATGACGGGGCGTTATCAGCAGCATATCGGCGGATTGGAAACCGCCATCCCTGCGGGCGGAAAAAATCTGGGCCTGCCGTCACAGGAAAAGACGATCGCTGATTTCCTTCACACCGCTGGTTATACGACGGCTATGTCCGGCAAATGGCATCTCGGCTATAAACCGGAAACCATGCCGAACGCTCACGGCTTCGATCACTTCTTTGGCCTGGTCAGCGGGAACCACGATTATTTCACGCACAAAGAAAACAACGGCGAAGCGGATCTCTACCTCGAAGGCAAGCCGATCGAAATGGAGGGTTATTCAACGCATTTGATCACAGACCACGCGTTGAAGTTTCTGGAGAAAATCAAATCCAAGCCCTTCTTTCTCTACGTTCCTTTTAACGCTCCACATTTTCCCGCCGAGGGTCCGGACGATCAGGAGATGAAACCAGATGCGCATCATTGGAACCAAGGGACCCGTAAAACCTACGTCAAGATGGTCGAGGAGATGGATCGCGGCATTGGCAAGATTCTCGCCGCCTTGGAAACAAATAATCTTTCCAGTAACACGCTCGTCATTTTTGAAAGCGACAACGGAGGCGCCACTCTTTCCCGAAACGCCCCGCTCAACAAAGGTAAAGCCAGCCTGTGGGAGGGCGGTATTCGTGTCCCCTGCATCGCGCGATTTCCCAACAAAATTCCTGCCGGCACGGAAACGCATCAGGTCGGTATCACCATGGACTGGACCGCCACGATCGCAAAACTCGCGGGCGCGAAGCCACCAAAAGACCGGCCCTTTGAAGGGATTGATTTGCTGCCCATTATTTCCGGCAAACAAAAGAACATTGAACGAACCTTGTTCTGGCGAAGCGTCAACTTTAGTTTCGTGAAGCTCTTTCGTGCGGTTCGTGACGGTGATTGGAAATATATTGAAAGCTATAAAGGCGACCAACCGTTCCTCTACAATCTGGCACAGGACATCGGTGAAACGAAAAATGTTGTCGCGGAAAACCCAAAACTCGCCATCAATCTGAAAAAGAAACTGGACCAGTGGGAAAGTGAAATAGATCCGCCGCTCTATCCCGCGGAGCCAGCTGTGAAGTTGAAATAGTTCCGTGTCTGCCCATTTATCATGATCGCCCGCGTCACACTCGAACTCGCCTTGCGCAAGGAGTTCGATTATTCGATCCCTCCGGAATTGGAGGACAAGATCGACGTGGGCAGTCGCGTCAAAGTGCCGTTCGGTCCGCGACAGATGCTGGGCATCGTTACCGCGCTGATCGAGCAGTCGACACACACGAATCTAAAAGCGATTTCCAAAGTGGTCGGCAAACAGACGCTCGTCACACCGAAGGTTCTGCAGCTCGCGCGCTGGATTTCCGAGTATTACTGCTGCCCGCCGGAGATCGCGTTGAAAAGCGTTTTGCCCGAAGCGGTTCGCAAAGAAAAAGAAGGCTGGAAAGAACAACTCTTTGTCCGCCTGCTGCCGCAAACCGGAGAGTCGCCGAAATTAACGGCCCGTCAGCAATCGATTCTGAAAATTCTCGAGCAACGTCCTGAGCTACCATTGCAGGAACTGCTCGAACTCGCGCAAACGACCGCCGATACGATCCGCCGTCTCGAGGACAAAAATCTTCTCACGATTGCCTCAGAGATTTCTGAGCGCGATCCTTATGCGAAGGAGAAAATCCTACCGACGCAACCGCTCGCGTTGAACGCCGATCAAAAGAAGGCTCTCGATATCATCCTGCTCACGATGGACTCGCCCGTCGCGACTCCGACGGAAGGAAAGAATCCGAATCTTAAAAATACGTTCCTCTTGCACGGGGTGACAGGCAGCGGAAAGACCGAAGTTTATTTGCAGGCCATTGCGCATGCCCTGGAACAAGGCAAGGGAGCGATTGTTCTCGTCCCCGAGATTTCATTGACGCCCCAGACTGTGGAACGTTTCAAAGCGCGATTTAGTTCCGGAAATTTAAAAACGCTTGTCGCCGTTTTGCACAGCCATCTGTCCGCGGGCGAGCGTCACGACGAATGGCACAAGATCCGGCAGGGCCGTGCGCGCATCGTCATCGGTGCTCGTTCCGCCATCTTTGCTCCCGTGGATCCGCTTGGGCTCATCATTGTGGATGAAGAGCACGAGCATTCCTACAAACAGGAAGAAGCGCCGCGTTATCATGCCCGCGATGTCGCCGTGGTGCGCGGTCAAATGGAAAACGCCGTCGTCGTGCTTGGTTCAGCCACTCCTTCCCTGGAAAGTTTCTACAATGTGCAGCGCGGCAAATACGGGCTCATCGAATTACCGCTACGCGCCGATGACAAAAAGATGCCGCTCGTCCGCGTGATCGATATGCGTTCAACCGCGAAAAAAGAAAAGGGCACGCCGATTTTTTCGCCGCAGTTGAAAGAAGCGATCACGCAACGACTCGAAAAAAAGGAACAGGTCATTCTGTTTTTAAATCGCCGCGGCTTTGCGACCTCAATGCAGTGTCCGCTTTGCGGTTACGTCGCGGAATGCCCCAACTGCAGCGTTTCGCTCACCTATCATCGAGCGGCGCAAAAACTGTGTTGTCACATTTGCGGACATGAAGTGAAGGCCCCCACAGTTTGTCCCGACGTGAAATGTCGCAACCCCGCGATTCGGTATTCCGGTTTGGGCACGGAGAAAATCGAAGCGACGCTGATCAAGCTTTTCCCACAGGCCGTCATTCGCCGCATGGATTCGGATGCCATGAAACGCAAAGATGATTACCGGGTCATCCTCGGTGATTTTCGGACGGGCAAAATAGATATTATCATCGGAACGCAGATGATTGCCAAAGGCCTGCATTTTCCCAATGTCACCCTGGTCGGAATTATTTACGCGGACTTGAGTTTGCACATGCCGGATTTCCGCGCGAGCGAACGGACGTTTCAATTGCTCACGCAGGTGGCCGGACGGGCCGGTCGCGGTGATGTGGAAGGCGAGGTCTTCGTGCAGGCGTTTACGCCTTTTCATCCCTCGATTCAATTTGCGCGCCGACATGACTTCGCTGGATTTTACGAAGAGGAAATTGGATTTCGCGAGCAGCTGAATTATCCGCCGATCACCCGTATCGCACTCTTGACGCTCAAAGGTCGCAATGAGGAGAAGGTGAAGTTTTCTGCGGAACACGTAAAACGCGAACTCGAAAAAGGCCTGGCCGAAATAAAAGATCTGATGTTGCTCGGACCCGCCCCCGCCCCACTCGCGCGCGCAGAAACTTTCTTCCGTTACCAGATCATGTTACGCACCAGGAACATGACAAAACTCGGACAGCTTCTGTCCCGCATCACCGCCGCATTGGTCTTGCCTGACGAAGTTTCCCTTTCAACCGACGTCGATCCCGTGAATCTGAGCTGATCGCTTTTACTTCGTCACGCTGCGGCCAATGAACAAGCCGATGACCAGCATCAGCACGAAAATTCCAATAAACAGGAAGAAAAGAATTTTCGCCATTTCCGCGGCGGCTCCCGCGATGCCGGTGAAACCGAGAACACCAGCAATGAGGGCAACGACCAGGAATATGATCGACCACTTTAACATGTTTCAACCTACCGGCTGCCCTTCGCCGAACAATTAGGAGAGGCCCTGACTGTCATCGCCGGAAACGGACGATTTTTAGCAGTCTTCGCGAACCGGAGTTCGATTGGGGCGCATTTTGACACGATCGCCGACTGAGGGCAGTCGACCTACAAAGAGCACACTGTAGGCCGCGTGCCCTCACGCGGCGATGGTTCGACAACACAAAGACGTTGGCAGTTGAGAGGCGTTCGTTCGATCGATCCCGAGTTTTTAACTTTATTTTTAAAAATTTGCGGGCTAGAAACGCCCTGTGCAAGCCGACCAACCAATCCCCGGTTTTAAAATGTGGGCAGTCGACGGTGTCGTCTACGGGCCAGTCGAATTACCCACCCTCGTCTGCTGGGTCAAAGAAGAGCGCGTTCTCGCCGACACCTGGATTTACGTCGAGCATACCGATCTGTGGCAAAAGGCCGCGCAAGTGGCGGAGCTCAAGATGTTCTTCCGCTCCGCAACCCCGAGCACCGGTTCCACCACGACATTTACCAAGGGCGAATATGTCACGGGCATTAAACCAAGTGTCCTGCGCCGGGTGAAAATTTTGGGTGATCTCAGCGACCAGCAGCTCGAACGTTTCGCGCAATTGATGGAGTTGATGAAGGTTCGTCAGTTTGAAGAAGTCGTGCGCCAGAATTCCCCTGGAGATGCCATGTATCTCGTCCTCGAAGGCGAACTTCGCGTGCGCATGATGATCAGCGGAAAAGAAACGATTCTCACCACGCTCGGACCCGGCGAATTCTTTGGCGAAATGTCGCTCTTCGACAACGGACCTCGTTCCGCCGACGTCATCTCGAACCGGGAAAGCACGGTCTTAAAAGTTTCGGCGCAAAATTTCGATCGCCTGCTCAACCGCGCGCCCGAATTGGCCGCACCGATTCTGAGCGCCATCGGCAAGACACTCGTTGCCCGTATTCGCGCCGACAACAAACGGCTGAAAGATTCGGTCAACTTCGCGCGCGCCGGCGGATTTTGATCCAGGCATTTTTCTTCGAAAACGTGTCACAAATTCCCCGCGCCGAGCTGAAATGAACATTGCTGCGAGGGAGGTGCTTCGTTACGCTACGCCCTCAGCATGAGTCAACCAATCGGAGATTCCACGAGCGCCGCCCGCAAGTCCGCGCCCCCTCAGCTTCCCCCAGGTTACCGCCAACGTCGCGGACTCAATTGGGCTGTCGTCGGGCTGATGTACACCAGCTTCTATCTATGCCGGTATAACTTTTCCTACGCGAACAAAGCCATTTCCGACGAATTCGGTTTCACGAAATCGGACATGAGTACCATCCTGTCGATGAATTTCTTCGCGTATGGTTGCGGACAAATCATCAACGGCTTGCTCACTGATCGCATTGGCGGCAAACGCGCCATGCTCATCGGCGCAGTCGGCACCGTGACCGTGAATATTCTGTTCGGTGTCGCTTCTTTTTGGGGGATCTTGTCCCTCTTTACTTTGCTCTGGGCGATCAACGGCTACGTCCAAGCCTTCGGGTCGCCTGGCTTCATCAAAATCAACAGCTCCTGGTTCAGTGAAAAAGAACGCGGCACGTTTGCCGGCATTTTTGGTTTCATGATCAACCTCGGACGGTTGCTCGCGAATAAACTGCTGCCAGCGCTCCTCGCCGGTTTCACCTTCATGGCGATGTGGCATGTTCCGGCACAACATTGGCGTTGGTTGTTCTGGATTCCCGCCGGGGTGGCAAGTGTGGTGGCCATTGTTCTGGCTGTGACTGTCAAGGACACCCCGGAGCAATGCGGTTATAACAATCTTTTTCCCGGAGAAGCAGACCATGCCGATTCAGACGTGCGCACCGAACTGAGCGTCGTCTTCAAACATATTGTCAGCAACCCCATGGTCTGGGTGATGGCAGGGGCTTACGCCTGCACCGGAGCGGTGCGTCAAAGTGTCGACCAATGGTTCCCGCGTTATTTTCAGGAAGTATATGACCTCGAGATGACCGGGGCGAAATTCCAATGGCTTGGATTTCTCATTCCCTTCGTGGCCTCCGCTGGTTCCCTGCTCTCGGGTTGGGTTTCCGATCGATTCTTCCATTCACGACGGGCACCGGTCGCGGCTGGCATCTACATCATCGAGATGATCGTGTTAATCATCGCGGCACAAGTGCACACGGTTAATCTGGCGCTCATCTTTTTCGTGCTCGTCTCATTCACCGTCAATTCAACGCACTCGCTCCTCGGGCCTGCGGCTGCCATGGATATCGGGGGTCGGAAAATGGCGGCATTTGCCTCCGGATGCATTGATGCCTGTCAGTATTTCGGCGCGGCTCTCGCGATCAAAGGTCTCGGCTACGTCCTGGATCGTCCGGGATGGGGCTGGAAGTATTACTTTTACTATTTGATTCCCTTCGGATTGCTTGGCGGCATCCTGATGTATTCCATCGCCCACCGCCACAGCTTGAAGAAACCGCAGGCGGCCTAAAGCTATGGCGCGGCTTAGAGGCGGGCATTTTTAGCTAAATCTCGTCTAAAAGTCGAGATATTGACCGATTTTCGCGTTTTTGACCTCGAAACGGGGGAAAGAGCGAGTTTTTAGGGCCGAAAAAACGTCCTCGGCTATCTAGATCCAAATTTTTGCTCTAAAAAACTGCCCTCAGCTGTCTAGATCGGAATTTTTGCTCCAAAAAAATGGTTCCAGCTAGCTAGATCCGTTTTTTGGCTCTAAAAAAGTGCCCTCGGCTATCTGGATCGGGATTTTTACTCCAAAAATGTGCGTCCAGCTGTCTGGATCCATTTTTTTGCTCCAAAAAAGCAGCCTCGGCTATCTAGAACGGTTTTTTTACTCCAAAAATCCCGATCCAGATAGCCGAGGACGTTTTCCGAGGTCCGAAAATCAGGATCCAGACGGAAAAAACGAAGGGCTAAGGGGGAAATTCACCCTCGTAAAACTTATTCCGTGAAACCCCCAAATCACATTGAACGTAAAGGCGCGCACGAGCCTCTAATAAGGCAAAGGCTGTTTGCGATTATCACCGCAGCGGTTAGTTTTAAAAAGAGGGGGAGGTAGAAAAAGTCCATCGAGTTTTGAGCTACTCGTGCTTTCACGTATACTCAATGTAGGGCTTGATTTACTTGCCGTTTTTTGTGTTTCAGCTAAAAATTTCATTGACGTTATGGCAGTCCGACACCAACCCAAAAAGAACGTCGTCGCCTCTCACCGGGGGCACAAAAAGTTCAAGCCGCTCGCTAAAAAGAAGGCGCCGAAACATGCCGCCAAATCAGTGCGGACATCTGCGCGTCCGCTTTTAAAGCCGAAGCTGGCGAAGAAGAGCGTCAAAGAAAAGAACTTTGCCCCGAAAGAAGTTCACCTTCCAGAACCGCCTCCGACTCTGACTCTTCCAGCGAAGCCAGCGCCGCATGAGATCGGTTTGCCCGCGGGCCAACGGGAACGCGGTTCCTACGACGGCGATACTGCCATTAAGCTTTACCTGCGGGAAATCGGCCAGGTCGCGCTGCTCACTCCTGAACAGGAGATCGAACTCGCGGCCAAGATCAAGAAAGGCGACAAGAAAGCGCGCGAACTCATGATCAAGGCCAACCTGCGCCTCGTCGTGAAGATCGCCCACGATTACGAAGGATTCGGTCTGCCGCTGCTGGATTTAATTAATGAAGGCAACATTGGGTTGATGAAAGCGGTGGAGCGTTTTGATCCGGCCAAAGGCGGCAAGCTTTCGACCTACGGATCGTGGTGGATCAAACAATCGATCAAGCGCGCGCTGGCCAATCAATCCAAGACGATCCGTCTCCCCGTCCATCTCGTGGACAAAATTGCCAAAATGCGGCGGATGGCGATGAAGCTTCAGGAAGAACTCGGCCGCGAACCGAGTGATGAAGAATTGGCCGGTGAAATGGGGATGAGCTCTTCCCGCGTGGCGCAGATGCGCACGGCGGCCATCCGCCCCGCGTCCCTCGATGCTCCCATCGGCGACGATGATTCAAACAATTTTTCCGAAATCGTTCAGGACGAAAATGCCGCGACACCTTACAAGCAACTCGAAGACAAAACGGTGACAAAGATGTTGCGTGAGATGGTCAAGACCTTGGACGACCGCGAGGCGACGATCTTGCGCTATCGCTTCGGATTGGACGGTGGCACGGAGAAGACTTTGGAAGAAGTCGGCCAGAAATTCGGGGTGACGCGCGAACGTGTTCGTCAGATTCAGAACATTGCCCTGAACAAACTCCGCAGAATGATTGAGAAGCTGGAAGCCGTGCAGAAATAAGATCCCTGCGCTGTAAAAATTTCTCGCGCATTTCGCGTCGCTCGCCATAATCCGGCGCCGATGAACGCCCCTAATCCTTGTGTCGCCGATCTCGTCCAGGCCATTCGTAACGTGCCTGATTTTCCGCAGCCCGGCATTCAATTCAAAGACATCACGCCGGTCCTCGCCAACGGCCGACTCTTTAAAAAGTGCATCGAACAATTGGTAGGTGATTTTAAACCGGGCGATGTGGACGCCGTCGTCGGGATCGATGCACGCGGATTTATCTTTGCCGCAGCTGCGGCCTTAAAGCTGGAATGCGGCTTCGTGCCTGTTCGTAAAAAGGGCAAGTTGCCGTTCCAAACCTACGAACAAAGCTACGATCTGGAATACGGTTCAAACACGATTGCGATTCACACCGATGCGATTCGTCACGGCAGCCGGGTCCTCTTGATTGATGACTTGTTGGCCACGGGCGGAACCGCCGCAGCTGCGACGCAGCTGCTGAAAAAAGTCGGCGCGAACATTCTAGAGATTTCCTTTTTCATCGAACTGAGCTTCTTGAACGGACGCGACAAATTGCAGGGTGTGCCGATCCGGTCGCTGGTAATTTATTAATCGGTTTGATCGGCCGAATCGGTTTTGGTTAAAAATTCCGTGTAATCGGTACCGTCCACGGCTTTAATTCCCGCACTTGTTGCAAGCGCTCGACACTGCGGTTTTCCGGTTCATCAACACTTCGTTGAGCAATCCCCTGTTCAACGGGGTCATGCCGTACTTTAGCGATCTCCCGTATTTCATCCCGATCCTCGCGCTGGTTCTGATCACGATTGCCATCAAGGGCGGCACACGCGGCAAAGTCTTTATCGCCCTGTTGTTGCTCGCAATAATCATCGGCGACGGTTGGATCTGCAACACGATCAAGCACGCCATCCAACGGGAGCGGCCATTTGCAGCTTTGAGCGACGTCCATCTGCTACTCGGCAAGGGCGGCAGTGGCAGCATGCCCTCTTCCCACGCGGCGAATTGGTTCGCTGCGACGATGGTAACGTTCCTTTTCTACCGACGCAGTTGGCGGTTCATGTTACCGCTGGCGTTGCTGGTTTCTTTTTCGCGCGTTTACAACGGCGTCCATTATCCGAGCGATGTATTGGCCGGAGCGATTCTCGGAGCAGGTTATGCAGCCGCACTGGTATTCGGAGCGGATTGGCTTTGGATCTCCATTGGACGCCGCTGGTTTCCGCTCTGGTGGCAGAAAATGCCTTCACTGCTAAACGCGGGCCGCGGAACGGGGAACGCGGAAAAGAAACTGTCGACAGACACTCCTGCCGATTTGAACACGCATTGGCTGCGCCTCGGCTACGTCTTCATTTTCTTATTGCTGGTCCTCCGACTGTTTTACATCAACTCGAGCATTATCGAACTAACCGAAGACGAGGCTTATCAATGGACCTGGTCGAAGAACCTCGCGCTTTCCTACTACAGCAAGCCGCCGCTGATTGCGCTCGTGCAATTCCTCGGAACCTACCTGTGGGGCGATCGCGAATTTGGCGTCAGGTTTTTCTCCCCGGTGATCAGTGCAGTCTTCTCACTGCTACTCTTGCGGTTCTTCAGTCGCCAGGTCTCGGCACGTGTTGCGGTCACCGTTACTCTGATTCTCACAGCCACGCTGCTCCTCGCGGTCGGCTCAACGTTGATGACGATCGATCCGCTTTCCGTTCTGTTCTGGATGGCAACGATGCTCGCCGGCTGGCGCGCTATTCAGCCGGATTCGGAAACACGAGACTGGCTGTGGGTCGGACTTTGGATGGGGCTTGGATTCCTCAGCAAGTACACGAATCTATTCCAATGGATTTGCTGGATGGTCTTTTTCGTGTTGTATCCGCCCGCGCGCAAACAATTGCGAACACGAGGCCCATATCTCGCGTTGTTGATCAACGCACTCTGCTTGATTCCCGTCCTGATCTGGAATGCGCAGCACCACTGGATCACTTTGGAACACGTTTCGAACGACGGAGCCCTTGGCAAAGGTTGGAACCCGAAGACCCTCGATTTCATGGCTGCAGAAGCCGTGCTGCTGAATCCAGTTTCCTTTTGCGCCATGATCTTTGCCGCCATTGCCTTTTGGCGAACACAACGAACCGCACTGAACGTGTTTCTTTTTTCGATGGGTGCGCCGTTGTTTCTATTCTATTTCCTGTTCAGCTTTCACTCACGCGTTTTGCCGAACTGGATTGCGCCTTCGATAATACCGCTCTTTTGCTTAATGGCGCTCTACTGGCGAACCCGTTGGGCGAAAAGGTGGGTCCGCATCACATTCACAGTAGCCGTGGTGTTCGGAATCTTTTTGAACGTCATCGGTCACGATACCAACCTCATTGGAAAAATATTGAAACGGCCACTCCCGGCAAAAGTCGATCCACTCCGCCGCGCTCGGGCCTGGTCGGGAACTGGAAACAAGATCGGGGAAGTCCGGCGTGCACTGGAGCGTGAAGGGACACCAGCCTTCATAATTTGCGACCACTACGGCACGACGGGTGAACTTTCGTTTTATGTCCCAGAAGCAAAGACGCTGGTTGGAACTGGCAAACCGTTGGTTTACTTCCTGGCGAAAGATCATCCAGAAAACCAATATTTCTTCTGGCCCAATTATCTTTCACGGACAGGCGAGAATGCGATTTTCGTCCAAACTGTTGAAGAACCGAAGTTGGTTGAGGGCTGGCTGTGGAAATGGCTGACGGGGGATGTTAACTTGATTCGCCCCAACCTTCCCATCCCCTTGCCCCCACCCCCGCTTCTGCAGAAACAGTTTTCCTCGGTGAAGGACCTCGGCATTTTCAAAATCGAATACCGGGGCCGGATGTTCCGGCACGTCCAACTCTTCGAATGCCGCGATTTATTAAAAGAGTCCGCGCCGACATCCACTCAATGATTCGAGCCTGATTCCAGCTTACTTACCTTGCCGGACCTTTTCCTTTTTCTCCTCGAGTTCCGCCTGAAATCGTTTGCGGTCGTTCACCAACTGCTGTTGAGCCTTCTGCGCTTCTTCGAAATTCCCTTCATTGGTCGCCTTCTCGATCTCGCCCTTGAGCGCGATTTCCTTTTCGGCAATTTTCGCGGCACACCTGGACTCCAGTTCGGCCATTTGCTTTTTTTGCTGGGCCGTGAGCTTCACAACCGGGGACGCTTTACTCAAACGTTCCATCGCTAATTCGTAGGAAGATTTCATAGATATTAGCTTTTCACTTCTGCGGATTGTGTCGTCGCTGGAATTTCCATCTTTTTCGGCCAGACAAAAACCAATCCCATAAAGATCAACCCGGCAATCACGGCAGTAAAGCTAATGTAAAATGCCTTCATCGAAGGCGCGAATTCAAAGATGACTTTGTGTTGCCCAGGTTCCAGGTAAACAGCTCGCATCAGGTAATTGGCGCGATAAATCGGCGCTGGCTTTCCATCAATTGTAACTCGCCAATCCGGATGACGACCGTCGTTCAAAAGCAACATGCACGGCGCGCTGGCATTCGCATTCAGCACCACTTTTTTCGGTGCGTAGGATTCAATTGTTACCGAGCCTGCATCTGCCACTGACTTCTCAGAAGGAGCAGGAATGGAGATGTTTTCCTTCTCCAGAATGATCGTCGTGAACGGATCTAGTTTCGGATCAGCCAGGGCACTTAAGGTCGAGGTTTCGTTTGTACTGAGTTGCCAGTTTGTAAACAGTTTTGCACGCGGCAAAGCACCAGTGAATTCAATCAATGCATATTCCCCGTTCGGATCGGGCGTCATGGTCAAATCTTCGAGTTTCTGGGCCTGGGTAATTCCTGATTTCGGCACAATATTGAACGCAGTGTGAACTTTGAAGCGTTGCTGAACCGGATCCAACTGTTGGTTCAACATCCCAATGAATTGTCCATTCAAGCCAAAGAAAAACTTGGTGTTGGTCAACTGCCATTCACGCACGAGGCGTTCGGTGCTGCCGAAGTTGCGGCGATAATTCATCGTTTCCGATGACGCGCGAGGCTCCTGAATAACATCGAGCGATTGGATATTGTGGTACTGGAACAATTGCTGGAGCAACTCGATGCCGTAGAGCTGGCTGAGCATCTGCATCTGAGGCATCTGGAACGGCAGGAGAACTGCGCGATGCTCGTATGCTTTGTCTTTGAGCGTATCCAGAACCGGATTGCTCTCATACTTCTGCTTGGCATCCCAATAGATGATCCATGGCTTGTTCGCGCGGCCCAGATCAACTGCGAGGAACACGGCAATGATTATTCCTGCCCATTTCGCTCGCGCTCCCGAAAACCAACCACTCATAACGGCGGTCACAAGCAAGATCGCCAAGGCGAGGAAAATGGCGTAAGTCCAAACCTCGCCTGTACTCGTTCCGGCAATCATCGTGGATTGCGCAGCATCGAAGCCAATGGTTTGCAGAAATTTTTGCAGATCACGGCTGGAGGCGCTGTAAATCAGAGCCCCGAGCAGACTGATCGCCAGAGCGGCACAAACTCCAATCTGCCATTTCTTTTCAAAAGTCGCTGCGGTCTGCCACCATTTCTTAATCTGCGTGGTAAGAGAATCGGTTTTGGCGATGGATCGTTCAACGTACTGTCGGTAAAG
>JAQGOU010000394.1 GCA_028293445.1 Verrucomicrobiales bacterium
GTGAGTCCTTTGCGCACTGGTGGGACCAAATCGATTAATTAGTTTAGAGTGAGGTTGACGCGCGTTTCACCCTTGGAAGAACTATCGACTGTTTTCGGGGCCAGGAGGAATAGCCGTTCCGCGCCAAGTTTTCCTGTTTTCAATAACGCCCCTTGGACTTTTCTGGCCCGGTCCTGCATCAGGTCGCGCAGATCATCATCGCTGATGTGAATTTCGCTGAGCAGGCGCGTTTCCATTTCCACGAAGGAAATGGCGTTCGTCGCGGAAGGTGGAATTGCCGGCGCTAATGACTGCGGCCGGACATTTGTTTTTGCCGCGGAAACACTCTTCTGCGCCGAATCAACTTTAGTTTGGGTAATCAAAAATTGCGCACCACGTATGCTGCTTAATTTGCTTCCACCCGAAGTAACCTTCTTCTCTGCTTGCGGGCTAATAGTCGTCGAATTCGCAATCACCGGAAGCGAATTGCTCAATGACCCTACTGCGACAGAGACGGACTCCACCAAATTCGAGCCAAACCGTTTCTGAAACTCTACCGTGAGAAGCCGTTGATAATCCTCCCGCTGTAACACCAACGTTTCTACACCTTGTGGTGGGTTGCCTGCGTCCATCAATTCTTTCACCCGAATGGATTTCATCTGCTGTTCCAGTTTCAGTTGCGTCAACGCTGGTCGATCTTTCATCGCATCCATCGAACCACTGATCTCCAGGGAAAGTTCGGGGCGTTCATAAAGTGATTTTGCCAGCTTGTCTAACTTCGCATTTTCAACTTCCGGAATTTGAGATTGTCCCGGAGCGAAATCGACATAGCTCATCTCTTCACCACCACCGAACATCGCGCCAAGCAGCGTAAAGGGTGAGGTTGCCGCTTTAGTCAGAATGTTTACAAAAACCTGCAAGACAATCGGCCCAATGCGGAACTTTGGATCGTCAAGGTTCCCTGACAACGGAACATCGAGTTCGATCTTTCCATGACGATCTTTCAACAGAGCCACGCCGAGTTTCACGGGGAGCTTCGTGGCGTCAGGACTGTTGTTGCGCGAACCGAGTGTCAGTTGATCAATCTGAATCTTGTTTTGAGCCTTCAACTGCTTGCCGTGAACTTCATATTGCAGAGCGACACTAAGATTTCCTTTCTTCAGAGGATAACCGGCGAATTTTTCCATGTAAGGAGTGAAGCCACTGAGTCCGGTGTTCGTGCAAGCGACGGTCAAGTCGACGATCATGTTTGAACTGATCGGTCCCACCTTGCCGGAGATTCCAAAAGTGGAACGCTCATCCACATTGCCACCGATATTAACTTTGGCGGCATTGGTATTCTCAGAGGAAAGCCCTTCTACACTGCCTCCGAAATCGGCGACATCCAATCCGCTGTGCGGTTGAATCGAATGATCTGCAAAATGGAAGCTGGCGTGTTCCAGGGAAAACTTGCCCAATTCCACCGGGAACGGAAGCAGCGGTCCCGTCGCAACACGCGCGGTATTTGCTGAAACAGCGTTTGTGTCGATCACCGGTTTGGCTGGCAGGATGGCGAGAACATTTGGCTGCTTATTGCTGGTGATTATGATGCTCGTGCTAAGACCAGCGAGGACGATCTCATCAACGTGAAATCGATTGGGAAGCAAATCCACATCGATGCCGGAGATTTTGAGCGATTGAAACTTTGCCAGGTCTTGAAAGGCAATTTGGTCTACCGTCGCGAGGTCATGCAGTTCGACTGCACCCTTTACCTTCAGCATCGGCGCACCCGCTCTTGAAAATTTCACTTGGACACCAGAATTCAAGGTGCCGCTGGTGATCGCTACTTTCGCGAACTGTTCGACATAAGGTTGAACGGTGCGAAGGTTAAAACCGCTGAGTTGAATGTCCAAGGCTGCATCCAGGGAGCTGAGGTCAACCGTCCCATTTGCCGCGACTTTTCCAGCCTCATCAATCCCCGTCGAGAATGACAAACTAACCGGAGCCGTCGGCGGCCAGATAAACGTTTTAGCCGTCAAGCCGAGTTGATTCAGCGCAATGCTCGCCGGATGTGTCGGAACGCAATCTTCCGCTTTAATCGAGAAATTTGTGATCGTGATCGCATCGACCGCGACCACCCATGGCGCATTCGTTGTCGGCGTGGTATTCGTCGCTTCTGTTTTAGGCAACACCAGCAACGACAACAAATTGAGAGACCCATCCTGATTGCGCCGGACGGACATCGCACCATCAGAGATGGAAACCCCGCCAACTTTGGCCGTACGCTTTTCCAAACTCGCTTCACCCTCGCGCACTTCAATCAGAGGAATGGTAACGACCTTTTCCGCGTTAGCGGGATCTTCGATTTGCAGATTCGAAACTTTGACCGCGAGTTTGGCAATGTTCAGTCCAAGACTACCAGCAAACGCGAGATCATAATCCGCACTGACGTCGACCTTGCCATCTTTGATTTCAAACTTCGCGAAGTCGCTGAGATACGGCGCATACTTCTTGAGATCAATTCCGGACAATTTGAACGTCCCAGTCGATGCCATCGGATCGACAGTAATGTCCCCTGCCCACGCGAATTCTTCATTCGCATCCGTGCGCGCCGTGAACGAATAAGGATTTTTCGTATTCGGCTGGGTGGTGAAATCTTTGAGATTTAAATGCAACGGAGCAATCTTCGTGTGGAACGGTTGTTTGCGCGTCAGATCGACAAAATCCAATCCACCGCCTTCGACGGTGAATTTCTCAATTAGCATCTTTGGAATAGAACCTTTTTCCTTCGGTGCCGAAGGAGTGTTCGTTGAAGCCTCTAAAATATTCGCGAAATTAAACGAACCGTCCGCTTGCCAAATAATGTTTGCAGAAGGCTCCTTCACGCTCAATTCGCTGAAGACAAATTTCCCACGCACAATTGAGGAGAGCTCGAAGTTTCCGTAAAATTCACCGAGCGAGGCAAACACGTCGCCATTCGCTTCGGTCAGCTTCAGACCGCGAATCGTGAGCGACAACGCATAGGGATTAACTTTGACCTCCTGAACGCTCGCCGTCCGTTTGGTAATCCCCGGCAATTGTTTTACCATCTGTGATTTGATGATCGCGGGTAAAACCAAAAAGCCGACGATCGTGTAAACCAAAACAAGCGAACCGAGCCAAGTGAGCGGCTTGCGACGTCGACGAAAAAAAGTGTTGTTTGGTGCCATATTGAAAATCACTAATCTATAGATCGGATCAAATCAGTAAGGTGTTTTGTCCAGCTTGGTTTTCCATTCGAGAAACGTTTTCAATGCTTCATCGTGGAGACATTGTTCCAACACGAGAGTGCGTTCTCCCAACGGTAAGCCAATTTGCGTGTAGAGGAAGTCGTCGTCGAATCCGATGTCAGCGGCATCTTTCCGAGTGTTGGCATAATAACCTCCTTTCAAACGCGACCAATAGATCGCTGCCAGGCACATTGGACACGGTTCACAGCTCGTGTAGATTTCACATTCATCGAGCTTAAAGGTCTTGAGGTTCTTACAGGCATCGCGGATCGCAACGACTTCAGCGTGCGCTGTGGGATCATTGCTCGTGGTGACTTGATTCCATCCTCGTCCGACCACTGTCCCATCGCGAACGATCACGGCTCCAAACGGCCCGCCCTGGTTGACTCGCATCTTCTCAGTGGAAATGCGAATCGCTTCGCGCATGAAGTCAGAATTCATAACAGTTAATTGTGAAGGATATGTTTTCCCGGCGAAATATAAAAAAAGCCGCGGATTTCTCCGCGGCTTTTCCTCCGGACCTTTAACCTAATCCAACCAAAAGTGGTCGCGCAGGGTTTACGAGCAACCGAGGCTCTCCCCACAATTCAAACATTTATAGCAGGCACCATTGCGCACGGCTACATGACCGCAACCAGGACAAGTCGGTGCATCGCCTTGATTCTGGAAGGTGCTCGTCAACGTCAACTTGGCGTGCCCATGACCGTTGCCATTCGATGGCTTCAAAAGAATGACGGTTGTTTCGTCTGCGATCGCCAATTCCGGCACGGGACGATTCACACGTTTCTTCAATTCTTCGGCAAGTCCCGGGATCGGCAACTCGCGTTGAGTTGAATCCGGTGACGTTGCTTCGCGATAACCTGGAACGAATTGGCAAGCCAGCCAACGGAACACGTAATCGATGATCGATGACGCATTGCGGATGTCTGGATTCTTTGTGAAACCACTCGGCTCAAAACGTTGATGCGCGAATTTCTTCACGAGCGCTTCCAAGGGCACGCCATATTGCAAGGCCATGCTCGTCAGCGTCCCGATGGAATCCATCAAGCCACCAATCGTGGAACCTTCCTTGGCCATCGTGATGAAGAGTTCGCCCGGTTGACCGTCTTCAAACAATCCAACGTGCAGATAACCTTCGTGACCTGCGATGTCGAACTTGTGCGTCAACGCGGCACGGGTGTCCGTGAGGCGACGGCGCAACGGTTGTCCAGCGACTTCGCGTAACTTCAACGTTTCAGATTCCAAATCCTTGATACGATTTTCCAACGTCTGGGTCTGGGTCTGGCCCGCTTCAGCCTTGTTCCCACCTTCGTTGGTTTTCTTCATGTTCAACGGCTGGGAACGCTTGGAACCGTCACGATAAATCGCAACGCACTTCAAACCCATCTTCCAGGCTTCGACATACGCGTCGCGAATATCCTTCACGGTCGCGTCGTTTGGCAGGTTGACGGTCTTCGAAATCGCACCCGAGATAAACGGTTGGGAAGCGCCCATCATTTTCAAATGCGCCATGTAACCGATGCTGCGTTTGCCTTTGGCCGCTTTGAATGCGCAGTCGAACACACTCAAGTGTTCCGGCTTCAAACCACACTTGATCGTCGCGCCGTTTTCTTCGACGTCTTCGATGGTATCGTGCTTCTCGATGTGAGCGAGGATGCTGGCGATCTGGCTCTCATTGTAATTGAGCCGACGCAACGCATCACCGACTCCACGGTTCACAATCTTCAACATGCCGCCGCCAGCGAGTAATTTATACTTCACCAACGCAATGTCGGGTTCAACGCCTGTGGTGTCGCAATCCATGAGGAAAGCAATCGTGCCAGTCGGCGCGAGCACCGTGACCTGCGCATTGCGGTAACCGACTTCTTTGCCACGGGCCAAAGCGCGATCCCAGCAACTGCGTGCTTCTTCTTTAAGATAGTTAAACTCTCTGCTCGGTTGAATCTTCTCCACCTCTTCGCGATGAAGCTTGATGACGTTGAGCATCGATTCGACGTTGTCCTTCGACACCGGTTTCGAAACACCAGAGCAACGCGCGTCACGGTAACCGGCAAAAGGTCCCATCACGGAAGAAATTTCCGCTGAGGTTTCATAAGCCTGTCCCGTCATCGCCGCGGTGATGGCACCAGCGAGGGCACGGCCTTCATTGGAGTCATAGGCAAAGCCATAACTCATGATGAGCGAACCAAGATTCGCGTAGCCGAGACCGAGTGTGCGGTAGATGTGAGAATTTTCAGCAATCTCTTTGGTCGGGTAACTTGCGTTATCGACGAGAATTTCCTGCGCAGCAATATAGATACGGACAGCCGCTTTAAAGCGTTCGATATCGAAGGTGCTGTCGTCCTTCTTGAACTTCATCAGGTTCAACGAGGCCAGATTGCACGCCGTGTTATTGAGGAACACGTATTCCGAACACGGATTCGTTGAATGAATGGGCTCCGTGCCTTTGCAGGTGTGCCACTTCTGAATCGCGCCGTCGTATTGCAACCCTGGATCGCCGCAGATGTGTGTTCCTTCGGCAATTTTATCGAGGAGTCCGCTGGCATCTTTTTTCTCGAGCGGCAAACCTTTGACGGACTTCGTCCACCATTCTTTGCCCTCTTGCGAGGCCTGCATGAACTCATCACTGACGCGCACAGAAAGATTTTCGTTCTGGTACATCACGCTGCCATAAGCTTCGCCGTTGTAAGAGCCGTTATAGCCCTGCTCGATCAATGCCCACGCCTTCTTTTCTTCGCGCTGTTTGGCATCGATGAATTCTTCGATGTCACCGTGCCAGTCACGGAGAGTGTTCATCTTCGCGGCACGACGCGTCTTGCCACCGGATTTCACGACATTCGCAACTTGATCGTAGACCTTGAGGAAGCTCATCGGACCACTCGGACGACCGCCACCGCTTAATTTTTCGCGGCTGGAGCGAATCGGAGAAAGATCGGTTCCAGTGCCGGATCCATACTTGAAGAGCATCGCTTCGCTGTAGGCGAGGTGCATGATGCTTTCCATGTTGTCGACAACCGACTGAATGAAACAGGCGCTGCCTTGAGGATATTCGTATTGGGTCGGAGCGCGTTGTGCTTCCTTGGTCTTGCGATTGAAGAACCAATTGCCTTTCG
>JAQGOU010000455.1 GCA_028293445.1 Verrucomicrobiales bacterium
CAGCCTTGGGTCGTCCATTTTCGTCGGCCGTGTTGTATCAGAGATTGGCGCACATGGAATGAACTGCGAGGACAGAATGATCCGCCTATAAATGATGTCTTGAGCAAAGAAGCGGAGACAGCTTTCAATTTCGCTGTGGTACCTATGATTCTCACCGTGTATGGGAGGGGAGGCATCCGCAACGAGGAAGTAGTAGGGACTATCCATGTCGAGCGTAGCGATGGCCTCCCTCCGTCTGACGACGACGTAGGGGACTTGCTTGAATTTGGTCACCAAATGGCAGCAGTTGCACATCAAGCAGAACGCGTCGGTGCTTTATTGGATGCCTTGCACAGCGATCAAGATGCCGTTGTCGTCTTTGATAGAGAAGGTGGAGTACGTTTCGCTAACCGAACAGCAGCTAAACGGTTCCATATTCCCGAGGGTTGGCACGAGCCTTACGAGAAGGTATCACTCTCAGACACAGACTTTGAGCTGATGGCAAGTGTCGCGGAGGTGATCACTACAGGCAAATCTCATGCCCAACATGACACGTCCTCACCGAGCATTTCCACGATAAAAGAAGCAGTTTTCTGCTCCCCGGTCCACGATTGGCGTAAAGATGCACTTTACTCAGATGTTGAATCTCCCGCGATTGGCGCTGTGTTGCAAATTCACGATTTGACCGGACTACATCGTGTATTTGGTGCACTACAAAAAGTGGCAAGAGAAGCAACAGATCGTGAATCAACAATTACCGCTTTATTAGAATGCGTGAATGAAATGGGGTACAAACGAGCGCGTCTTTACCTGGTCGACCCCCGATGCCCGGAGGTTTTAAAAAGCGCTCGTGCTTTGGGTCACTCAACTCAAGAATCCCAAGAATTTGCCGACGGTCACTTCAGCATTCACCGCACTGACTCCAATCGCGGAGATGCTTGGGAATGCTTGGAAAGCGGCGAACCCAGGGTTAGCCAATGGAATCCGTCACTCGATAAAGCGGCCCATGAAAAGACCTGCCGGGGAGTGACCGTTTATAACCTCACGAAACCTACGTTTCACCAATCATGGAAACGTCCGGGCGATATTTGGATCGATCTACCCCTTCAAGCGGCTGAGCAAGCAATCGGAAAACTGACAATTGAAATCGGAAGCAATTTTAACTGCCAATTGGAACCTGAAGAATTTGAGCTCCTAAAACTTTTTTCGGTTTTGCTTGGCGCACTTTTGGCTGCGTTAGATAAGCAACAATGGGTAAGAGAAGCCGCCGACCGAGCGATGGCAGATACAGCTCACAAAATCGGCACAAAACTGGCCGGCCTGAGTGGCTTTGCGGATGATTATCGAAATGCCGCCCCTGGAAATAGTCAGGTTGAAGAAATAAATCAATGGATGGAACCGACAGTGCGTGCGTGCTTCACTCAATTAAAGCAGGTTCGGGAAGCTTTCACCGGAAACATGGGTTTGAAGCGAACGGTTTCTCAGATCCGGACACTCTTAGAATCGACGCTAGAGGGCATTTTAGGGCGAGAACATCGCGGCGGCGATGCGTTTTGGGAAATCCGTTGCCCCGAGGCTCTTCTTTTTCGCTTGGACGAGGAACACTTTAGAAGTGCCTTGGAAGCCATGTTGGACAATAGTCGAGCGATGACACCGCCCAATCGCAAACTAAGGGTGGAACTCACTGCCGAGTCCTTTGTTCGAGAAAACAAAATGTGGCTGCGACTGGAAGTACGAGATAATGGCGCGGGCATCATAGCCTCACAGCGCGAAAGAATATTTGAGCCCTTTTATAGTATTCGCCCAGATGGGAAGAGGAGCACTGGTTTGGGGTTGAGCTTAGTACAGCGTATATTTGCCGCGCATGGGGGGACTATTGCCGCCGTTGAACCATCCAACGGAACCGGGGCGCAGTTCATGATTGAAATACCGGACAACACATGACAACTAATTTCATTTCTTTTCCCCATCCTCGAATTCTCATTGTCGAAAACGAGGAGGGAACGGTCGCCAACTTGAAGGGAAAGTTGAAAAGAGCCATACCAAATGTTAGCGTCGATTCCGCAGCTAATGTAACGGAGGGGCAGAATAAACTCAATGCAGCTTATGATAGCCTACGTTTTTATACGATTGTCATATTAGATTTTAAACTTCCGCTTGACTGCACCAGCGCGACGGAAATAGGGGATTTTTCCCTCTGGTTTTTGCGAGATCTATGTCCTGAAACTCTGGTGATTCATATGACAGCAATGCCGGATGATGTGGACTTTCAACGTATGAGACCGTCGATGGAAACTTTTGCTTCAAGCCTTCGGATATATTTTGGAAAAGATGAGTATGAATGGGCTGAAAAACTAGTGGCAGCTTGCGCCAAACATGTCGAGCAGAAACGAATCCATTTTCATTCAGATAGGTTACGGATGGATTTTGACAGACTGTTCGGGCCCCATTCAGGCGATAGGCTGTCGCGGTCTTCAGGCCGGTCAGATACTCCCCGAGGAGACCAATCACTCAGCCTTGAAA
>JAQGOU010000476.1 GCA_028293445.1 Verrucomicrobiales bacterium
AGCCTCCTAACGTTAACAACACTTTTTACAAGACTGTTCATCAGTGACTTACGAAGATTCCGGTAAGAATTGGCTATTTTTGACTATTCCCAGCCAGTGTTTAACGATCGGCCATCCGATCTGTGGAAAACTTCCAGTTCCAAAGGGAAAAATTGGGACGATTTTGAGGGCGATCGAAGTCGAATGGCTCTGGAACTTTCTAAGAAGTGTCTGCGTGATCGGTTGGGCGGAATGTCGCAGGCAAACTTTACAACGGCGGTTTGGCTCATCGAAGGATATCAATGATTGAAAGCCTAAAATTGGACTAGTGCTTTCCCTTAATCTCAACTTAAGATTCAATTTTGTATTTTTGACCCAGATGAAGAGTTTTGTTGCTATTCCATTTTGCGCGACGTTGCTGATTCTCAGCGCGACGTTGATCCTGCCCCAGACAGTTTTGGCCGAGAAACATACGGCTCCTAAAGAACCAACTGTGCGACCCCGCATTGGTCGGGAATACCCGCACGACAAGAACAAGGACAGAATCGAGGACGCCTTGATGGAAAAAGCGGACAAGGCCAAAACCGACGCCGAACGCGATCAAATGGTGGAGGTGAACCTCGTCTTCACCTCGCAGATTAACCAGGCGCAGATCGATGCCTTTGAAAAGGGAGGGGGCGAGATAGACCACATTTACAAAGCCATTTCCTACGGATGGAACGGACGCTGTCCGCTGAAGCTGGTTCGCTATTTGCCGAAGCTGCTTGGTGATTCAATGATTTTGATGGAGGCGCCGAAGGAACTCAAATTGCACATGATCAATGCGACCCAGACTGGTCGCGTCCGTCCGATCTGGGCAAGTGGCTTCGGAGCCAGCGTCACGGGATACACGGGTTCGACCAACATCACGATTGGCATCATCGACACCGGCCTGGATGATTCGCATACGGATTTAACCGGACGGACGGCTTTCTGGTACGATTACGGTAATTCAACCAATACCACCCCGCTCGACTATCACGGTCATGGAACACATGTCGCAGGCATAGCCCTAGGGTCGGGATTGGCTGGCGGAAGCAGTTCGTCGGTTTTTAATTTCACGGTTTGGAATAACCTCTCCGGGGCAGGAAGCGGTCAATACTACAATGCTCCGGTTTTCACTTTGCCATCGACCAGCCTGACGTGGAATTCAGGAGCGCGTTGGAACGGCGGCGGCTCAACGGCCTTGAACAATCTTTTCCGGGCTTCGGGCAGTGGGCTAACCACGAGTTGGAACGCGTTGGCCAGCGCGTCCGGAAGCACTCCGGTGACTTTGAGTTCCGGATCTTTCGTCCCCGGAAACAATGTTTATAATGCGGCGCTGGCCCAAGCCACACCCGCCAGTGTGACCGATTATGTCATCACGAACTCGATTTTGAACTATCCGGCGCACGTTGATGGTTTTCCTAAATTTCGTGGGGTTGCGCCGGACTGCCGAATTGCTGGAGCCAGAGTTGCAACGGGTACGGGTGCGGGAATCGATTACAACTATGCCAATTCGGCGTTGGACGACATGACCGCCGGGCGTCAAACAAACAAGATCAAGGTCATTAATTGCAGTTTCAGCACCAGCGGATCCAGTTTAAATTACGTGCAGCGGGAATATGTAAATATGGCGGTGGCCAACGGAATTGTGGTGGTTGTGTGCGCAGGGAATGAGGGCGAGGGAGGCAGTGTCGGCGAGAGGGAAATCAATGACCCCGGCCGGGCCGCTTACGCGATCACTGTCGGCGCGAACAGCCCCGTTAATCAACTCTGTGCCTACAGCAGCGTCGGGTTCACGAACCCTGGTTCCACCTTTGCGCAGGAAGAAGATTACAAACCCGACCTGATTGCCCCGGGCGGTTCGAAATACACCGGTTACATTTTTTCCACCGACAGCAACACGCAGGACGGCAACCTGGCCGATGCCAAGGCAAATGATTATACTCCCGAGGCGGGAACTTCGATGTCTTCTCCCTTTGTGGCTGGATGCGCCGCTCTGGTGATTGATGCGATGGAGAAAAGCGGCCACACGTGGGACTTCAATTCCAACACTGACCCGCTCTATGTGAAAATGTTGCTCTCTGGTACCGCCACCGAAAGCAATGCAGGTCGGGAAAGCGGTGCGAACAGCCCCACCTTGCAGCGCGCGGGCACGGATGGCACCGGTTACCCATCAGGTAAAGATCAGTACGAAGGTTATGGTCTGATTAATCCTGATGCAGCGATTGAAGCGGCGGTCCTTATGTTTACAAACAACACAACCCTGAGCAGCAGTTTCGGCGGTGGCCTCACGGATCGACGAGCCTGGGCCAGAAAACTTTTTCTGAATGCCGGCCAGACGATCACCGTGAATTTAGCAAATCCAGGGACAGGTGATTTCGATGTCTACCTTTATAGTGCGACACCAGGCACCTATGGAAAGCCGGTTCTTTTGGCTTCAAGTACCAGCGCAACTACGGGCGCTAATGAGACCTTTACTTACACTGCAACAACGAACGGATCTGATTTTATTGTGGTTAAACGTGTCTCCGGTTCGGGCACATTTTCCATTCAATTAAATTCTAATTCCAATGACACCTTCGCCAACGCGTGGACGTTGTTTGGAGCTTCAGGAACCGGCGAAGGGAACAACACTGGTTATACCAAGGAAGCAAACGAACCGTCCTTTGGGTTGACCCCGGACGGAAAAACCGCGTGGTATAATTGGACAGCCCCATCCAGTGGAACCGCGCGTTTCAGTGTGGATAAGAATCACATTCTAAAACTTTATTCGGGAGCTTCTGTCGGGAGCTTGAGTCAGGTGGCGGCAACGGCTGTTGCTGTCGGTGATATTTCTTCCGAGGCTTACTATGTGACTGCAGGAAGTCTTTACCGTTTGGCAATTGATGGCGCTTCCTCCAGTTCGGGGCCGTTTACCGCTTCATACGTTTATGATTCCGTAACCTCAATAACTTTCACAAACGCGATGGGGATTATTACTCCGGACAACGATATCGCCAGTCCGTATCCGTCAATGATCACGGTTCCAGCCCTCAGCGGCACGTTGGTAAAGGTTGCGGTAACTCTGGTTAACTTCACCAATTTTGTTGCCGGGCAAATGGACATCATCCTCGTGAACCCGAATAACACAGCGGCGTATGTGATGTCTGATGTTGGTGTTGGCGCTCCCATGACTGGTCCGGTGACGCTGACCTTTAGCGATGATGCGACGAGTACGCTCGGTCAAGGTCCGCCGCCGAGCACGGGAACTTATAAGCCGGTCAACTATGAAGGTAATGAGACATTACCGTCACCCGCGCCTTCTGGAACATATGGCAGTACTTTCGGAGTCTTCACGAATCAAAGCGTGGGCGGGACGTGGACGCTCTATGCCATAGGAGATGGTGGAGCAGGTTCCGGAGCGATCGGAGGAATCATGGGCGGATGGACGTTGACTCTAACTATGGATCAGCCTCCGAGCTTTTCGATGGACACTTCATCCTCGAGCTATGTCGAGAACACGGCACCGACGCAATTGAGCAGTTATTCTATTATTACAGATACTGACAGCGCAGATTTCAGCGGTGGTAATTTCAGGGTTCAATTCACCACAAATGGCGCTACGGAAGATCGTTTAGTGTTAATGAACCAAGGGACGGGAGTCGGCGAAATTGGCGTCAGTGGCAACGTCGTTTCTTATGGAGGTGTGAATATCGGATCATATAGCGGTGGCACCAGTGGTTCGTCCCCGTTGGTGGTTACTTTTACGAACACGTTTGCCACGTTGAATGCCGTTCAACAGCTCGTTACCCGGGTCGGTTATACAAACATTTCGGAGAACCCCTCCACAGCGACTCGCACCTTGATGTTTTCCATCAATGACGGCGATGGCGGGACAAACATGGCTACGAAAAATTTGACGGTTACTGGAGTCAATGACGCACCAACATTGACGACGATCAGCACGCTTTCGGGGGCTTTGCAGTCGACACCTTACACGATTAATTACACGAACCTCACGTCCGCCGCGAACGAAGCCGACGTGGATAATACAAATATTTCCTTCCGCGTCGAAAGTTTCACCGGGGCGTTGACGAAAGGCGGGATCACGGTGGAGGCGGGTGTAACGTTGCTCAGCACCAATGAAAGCTGGATCTGGACGCCAACGAACACTGGATCGGCGATTTCCGCGTTTACAGTTACAGCCTACGACGGCGCCCTCGCTTCA
>JAQGOU010000499.1 GCA_028293445.1 Verrucomicrobiales bacterium
TTCCGAACCTGATTGGAAGAAAATCGAAGACAAACGCAAGAAGAGCAAGACCACAGAAACCAATGATTTGGCCGGTTTAACAAATGCTGTGCCTGCAACGGCTTTCGACTTTACGGAAGGCGGGACAACGAATGGGTTGTACCGCCTAGACAAACAATATTTAATCAGTCGCCGCCGTCCGGCCACGTTTTCAGATATTCTCGCCATCTTTGAGCACCAACGGAAGTCCGCGCCAAAACAACAGTTCATTGATGACTTGAAGTCAGCCGGTGAGATTGCCACGGGCGCTGGTATTTTTGTGACTGGCCCAAGTTATCATAAGGTCGTGAATTTCGTGACTGGCATCGTTACGACAGAGCTGGAGAAACGGTTGCTGTGGGAAGTCATTTTGAATGCGAAGAACATTGAGTCACGCAGCTTCAAGGAAATTGAGGAAGTGCCGGCGCGCTCTTCGATTCACCGGGTGGTCTTTTTCCCGAAACGGCCCATCTATGGGATTGTCGCCAATTACCCGGTTTACATCAGTTCGTTCTCGTCGCAGCAAGCCGTCGCAGTGCGCGGTTCGTTGATCGAGAAGACAGACGCGGTGGAAAGCGAGAAGTTGCCGGAGGAATCGCCTAATCCCTAGAGAATATTTTGGTTGTTTGCTGTGTCGCAACCGCTCAGCGGGGCTGAGTGAAGAAATACCGTTGGTGTTCCTTCGCTTGGTATCCGATACACAAGTCAAGGGATGTGAAGTCTCCTTACAGTATTACAAAAGCCGCCCGGGAAACCGGGCGGCCTTTTCTTTACCGGGATTATCAGGGCGGAAACCTACAGCGGGCCGATCTTTTCCAACTGTTTACGAATGAGCCCATTGTTAGCGAGCACCTTGAACTTGTGCTGCGTGGCAAGTTCCTGGTTCCAAAACTCACCCCCGGCGCATTCTACAATCAGGCCGCCAGCTGCGATATCCCACAGCTGAACTCCGGTTTCGATGTAAGCATCAAAACGTCCACTGGCGACATACGTTAACGCCATCGCGGCGGAGCCCATCATGCGCACTTTGCGAATGCGCGGTAGAAGCGAATTAAAATACGGCAGCATTTTGTCCATGGTCTCCTTCGATTTGGAGAACCCGACAGAAACGATGCACTGATCCAGGGATTTGCGTTTGCTGGCTTCGATTTTCTTCTTGTTTAAAAAAGCAGGCTGGCCGCGCACTGCGGTCCACAGTTCATCGGTGAATGGATCGTAAACAACTCCAACGGTGGTTTGATAGCCGTTTCCTTTTTTCTGCTGCAACGCAATCGAGACGCAGGCATGGGGAATCGTGTAGCTGAAATTAACGGTGCCGTCGATGGGATCGATGATCCAACGATATTCCGATTCCTGCTCTCCGGTTGAACCTTCTTCGCCCAATACGGAAATCTCCGGGAATTCAGTCGCCAACCGTTTCTCGATCAGCTTTTGCGAGCGCACGTCCAATTCGAGTTTAATATCGTGTTGCGATTGAACATCGACTTTCTTGGTGAGACGCAAATTCTGGCGCATCAATTTGCCAACAGCATGTGCGGCTTCGACGGATGCGTTCAGGGCTCTCTTTTGTTCAGCGGATTTCATTTCAAATTAAGGGATGACTTCGTGACGATTGATTAGTTCACGTTTTAGCTCGTTGTTCTTCTCGTCCAGCAGACGACGACGCGCCGCCTGAACCACTTCGCAAAGATTCACAGCTTCGATCAGGCGCGGCAAGCTTACGTAGCTCGCACCCGCGGCATAGAGCTGCGGCACATCCGAAAACAAATCAGCGTGCACGATGATTTGCGCGTGGGAATTAAGTTCACGTAACTGCTGGAGCATTCGAAGATTGCTCGTGCCTTTCAAGACGGTGTTCGGAAGCGTGCAAATAATAATCTGCGCCTTTTCAATTCCGGCGTGCTGCAAGGTGTCGCGCTGGCTGATATCACCGTAAATGGCATTGATGCCACGCTGGCGCAGCTCTTTGTTCACCACGGGATTGAAATCCACGATGGCAATTTCCTTCAGGATCGCAGGCTCGCGACGCGTGATCTCTTCCAGAAGAGAACTGGCCGTCCAGGAAAAGCCGAGCATGAAAATTTTCGATTGAGCCCTGACAATTTCAGTTTGGTCCCGATCGATATCGCGGAGGCCGAACTTGTCGAGTTTCGGGTAAAACCAGAACACCAGTTTCTCGCTGCGGCTGATGGCATAACTGGAGGCAACGGCGAGAAAGGCAAACGCATAGGCCATAGTTCCGATTGATTCCTTGCTGATGTGACCGGCGTTCAAGCCAAGAGTCAGGATAACCAGCGACAACTCGCTAACCTGGCTCAAGTTGATCGCAGGCAGGAGAGCCGCACGATAACCAGTACCCATCGAATAGAGTGGCGGAAAAACCGTCACAAAACGCGTCACCATAACCAGCGCCGAAATTGCCAACCCCCAACCGACGACGTGCGCGGTTGGCAATGGGATCTTCATCCCAAGACCGACAAAGAAGAGCGTGATAAAAAAGTCCCGCAAACTCGTTACTTTCGCCCCGACATCCAGGGCGTATGGGAAAGTCGAAATGGCCACACCGGCGACCAATGCTCCCATTTCGCGCGACAACCCCAGGCGATGCGCGAGACCGGCGATGAGAAAGCACCACGCCAATGCGCCGACGGATACAAGTTCCGGCAATCTTGCCACTGCACGAAAGATCGGGGGCAAAACGAACCGACTGGCGACGAAAGTGATGATGACGAGGATCGCGACGTTAAGAAATGATTTTCCAACGAGCAGGAGAGATGGATCCTTAAGCTGCGGTTGAATCGCAAGAAACAGGATCGCGAATAAGTCCTGCAACACCAGGATGCCGATCGTGATCCGGCCCGCGAAGGTGTCGAGCTCCCGTTTCTCATATAACAGTTTAACAATGATGACCGTGCTGCTGAGCGCAGCTGCGACGGCGAGATAAAAAGCATCGAGGGCCCCCGCTTTCAGTGGGAATCCGCAAAGACGAAAGAAAACCACACCGATCAGGCAACACCCGACAATTTGCACGGCGGACGTGATCGTGATGATGCGCCCGGCACTGAGCATGTTCTTCAGGTTGATTTCCAGACCGATCATGAACAGCAGGAGGATGAGGCCGAGATCCGAAATCGTCTCGATCGACGCCTGGTTACTGATCATCTTGACGCCCACTGGCCCAATCGCTACGCCGGCAAGAAGGTAGGCGAGAATCAGCGGTTGACGCAGCACTTGCGCACCGACGGCGCAAATCCACGCCACGATAATGCAAATCGCAATTTCACTGATGAGATGCTGCTCCACGAAGGCGCGAGATTAGGCAAAGATGCGGCGCGGAGAAAAGGTTAATTCCAAGACAAATCTTCCGGGGCATCGGCGAGCAGGCGGAACAATGGGCCCTTTTCGCCAAGAATCTTCTTCCAGATGTTCTTCGGATTACTGAAGACCAAATCGAGCGAGGCAGGATGGGTGAGCCACGAACCGCGTTTCATTTCGTCTTCGAGTTGGCCCGGGCTCCAGCCAGAATAGCCCGCGAAAATTTTCACCTGCTGCGTCGTCGAGTAGGACTCCCCAATTTCCTGCAGCATATCAACCGAATGCCCAAGGTTGAGACCGGTCATGACATTGGCGTGCGGCACGAACGTATCGCTGTGGAGGAAGCTCAGGGCCGCAGGTTGCACAGGGCCGCCGAGAAATAGATTCTGCTTCTTCAGAACGTCCGGAAGATCAGCGACGAGAGCCTCTCCGACTTTGTTCTCGCTCGTTTTGTTTAGGATCAATCCGAAAGCACCTTCAGCGTTGTGTTCACAAATCAGCACGACCGACCGTTGAAAGAGGGAGCCATTCAGTTTGCCTCCGTCAAGCAACAGGTATCCTTTTAAAGATGTATTGAATTCACCCATCGGTTTGCCGCCAGCGTTTCATTACAAATTTGCAACAGACCGGTTCATCTGACAATCAGGAAGAGAGACGAAGCTTTAGATAATTACGTCAGGATTCGGTGCAACAATCAGTTGATAACGGTTGTTACTTTGGCTCAGGCGAATGTTTGCGCCGAAAATAGCCGACAGGTCCTTGGATTTGAGCGCAGCGGTTTTCTTTCCACTCGCAAATACCTCACCGTTCTTCAACAACAGCGCGTTGGTAAATACCGGCATGATTTCTTCCACGTGATGGGTGACCAAAATCAGTGTTGGTGCATTTCTACTCGAGCCGAGCCGCTGGAGAAACTGGAGGAAATGTTCCCGGGCAACCGGGTCCAATCCCGCGCAGGGTTCGTCGAGAATCAGAATCGTCGGTTTTGCCATGAGAGCGCGGCCAATTAAAATCCGCTGGCGCTCGCCCTGGGATAAGAACATCCAGGGACGATCCTTCAGATAATCACATTCGATTTGCTTCAGGATTCGGAGTGCGCGGGTGCGGTCTGCCTTGCTCACTTTCCGCCACAAATCGATCATCGCCCATTTACCACTGACGACCGTTTCAAAAGCGGGTTCCTCTTCGCACATCATCTGGCGGACAGACGAACTCACGAGACCGATATTCTGCCGCAACTCGCGCCAGTCCGATTCCCCAAATTTTTCTCCGAGCACTTCGATGTCGCCAGCAGTCGGCATCAAATATCCAGTGAGCGCGCTCAGTAAGGAGGTTTTTCCCGATCCATTGGCGCCGAGCATCACCCAGTGTTCCCCGCGCGAAACGGTCCAGGAAACATTCCGCAGGATGTGCACTCCATCACGTCGGATAGATAAATTGGAGACTGCCAGGATTCTTTTAGGGCGAGTGCCTTTGCTCATTCGTAATTGATTAATGCAAACACGGGGTCGGGAGGAAACCTTTTTACGCGTACGGCACCTTGCGAAAACCCGTTCTGCTCCTAAGCTCTGCTCATGCGGAAGTATTGGCACGTGATCAACATTGGTATTCAGAATACCCTCGTCTATCGCACCAACTTTTTGTTTCGCGCGACGTTCAGCCTGGTGCCACTGCTGGCAACGATCTTTTTGTGGAGCACGATCTACCGGAGCAAAGGGAGTGGCGATGTCGGAGGCTACACGCTGTCCGGGATGATCTCATATTACCTGTTGGTCACAATCGTTGATGCCTTGACGGCCGTGACAGACGATGACTGGCAAATTGCCAACGATATTCGCGAGGGGACAATCAGCCAATTTCTGCTGAAGCCGATTGATTTCCTCTTCTACCGGTTTTGTTTGTTCGGGGCGAACCGGTTGATCTATGTCGCCGTGGCGGTGATTCCCGTCGGCATTTTTATCTACTTCTGGCGGGAAAACTTTGTCTTTCCAGCCACTGCACAATTGTTCGGCTGGTTCCTCCTTTCCATTGTGCTGACCGGCCTGCTGCAATTCTTTATGTCGTACACGATGGCGCTACTGGCGTTCTGGCTGTTGGAAGTTTCCACCTTCATCTTCATCGTCTTTGCTTTCGAATACGTGGCGGGCGGGCATCTCTTTCCGTTGAACATTTTGCCGCCAGCGTTTGCGGCGATACTGAATTACACGCCGTTCCCATATCTCTTATTCTTTCCCGTGAGCATTTACCTCGGCCAATTGAGTCACGACGAGATCATGCGTGGGTTGCTCATCCAAACGCTCTGGACGGTATTCTTCTATGGATTGGCCCGGTTTACCTGGAGTCGAGGCATTCGAAAATATTCGGCGGTGGGAGGCTAATGATGAACTGGCGACGTTACGCAACGATCTACGCAGCGCTCTGGCGCAATTCCGTGGTGCGCGAAATGAGTTTCAAGGGGAACTTTATCCTCTGGGTATTCGTCGAGTTCCTCTGGTTCGGATTGCAACTGAGTTTCATCGGCGTGATTTATTTACACACCGACCGCATCAACGACTGGACAAAGTGGGAAGTGGTCCTGCTCATCGGCGCGAGTCATTTCATCCAGCAAATATTTCAGGCGTTCTTTCTGACGAACTGCACGCAACTTTCAGAACTCATCCGCACCGGCAAACTCGATTTTATGCTGTTGCTCCCAGTGAATACGCGTTTTCTGGTTTCCTTACGACAGGTGGATCTCGGTGGATTTGTTAACGGCTCATCGGCCATCGCGGTGATGATTTATGCGCTCAAGCAGTTGCATATAACGCCGTCCTTCGGCCAGGTCGCTGGTTTCCTGGCGCTTTGCCTTTCCGGCATTCTAATTCACTACTCACTGATGCTGCTGCTTTCGAGCGCCAGTTTCTGGACCGTGCGCGCCCAGGGAATTGTCTGGGGCTATTACAACCTCTTCAATATCGCGCGGATGCCGGACTCCGCGTTTCAAGGATTGTTCCGAGCCTTCTTCACCTTCGCGATTCCAATGCTGCTCGTATCAAACGTCCCGGCGAAGCTGTTACTACGGCATCTTCAGTCGCCGTTGGAAATTGTGCTGCTGATTGGAATGAGCCTGGTGTGCTTTGCGCTTTCAGAATTCGGTTGGCGTTTCGCGCTGCGGCGTTACACCAGTGCGAGTTCGTAGGGGAAACATATTTTACCACGGATAGCACCCGCGAGCGGTGCAGCAACTATCTAGTTCTGACTGACACGGATCAACACGGATAAGACGGACAAGCAGATTTCTCGGATTGCCTAAATCCGTTTTCCGTCCGTTTCGTTTCTTCATTCGTGTTTATCCGTGTCCATCCGTGGTAAAATCCATCTGCCTTGAATGCCAATACCCCAGTAGAAACCCCTATTCTAAACTTGCACCCAGCTCCGACTCGACGCACACTCCGCGGCTCGAATGTTAACAATTTCCGGTATCAGTAAGTCTTACGGCCCACGTACGTTGTTCGAAGATGTCAGTCTTCAGGTCAATCGCGAAGATCGCATTGGTCTCGTCGGTCCAAATGGCGCAGGCAAAACCACCCTGCTCTCCATCATTCTCAATCAGAATTCTCCGGACACGGGCAGCGTCACATTCGAACGCGGCATCACCGTTGGTTATCTTCCGCAGGAAAGCGCGCCGGCCGGTGACGAAACCGTTCTTGAACTCGCCATCGCGATCACTCCAGAGATGGGAAAATTACAACGCTTGATGCGCGCTTTCGAAGCGCAGGAATCCGGCGTTACTGATCCCGCACTCGAAGCCATCGTTGAAGGCGAAGATTATTACACCACGCAGGATCGTTACATCGAACTTGGCGGTTATCAGCTCGAACCAAAAGCCAAACAGATTTTACACGGGTTAAGCTTTCGCGAATCCGATTTTGATCGTCCGGCCCGCGAACTGAGCGGCGGCTGGGTGATGCGCGCACATCTCGCCCGATTGCTCGTGCAGGAACCCGATTTGCTCGTCCTCGACGAACCGACGAACCATCTCGATCTCGAATCGTTGCAATGGTTTCAAGAATATCTGCAAGGTTATCCGGGCGGGATTCTGTTGATCTCCCATGATCGCGAGTTCCTCAATCAACTCGTCACCCACATTATCGATATCCGCCACGGCCGCCTCACCCGCTATCGCGGCACCTACGACGAATATCTCGTGCAACGCGCCTCTGCGCAGGATCGGCAATTGGCTGCTTTTAAAAATCAGCAAAAAGATATCGCCCGATTGCAGGAGTTCGCCGACCGCTTCCGCGCCAAGGCCAGCAAGGCGTCGCAAGCCCAGAGCAAGTTGAAACAAATCGATCGCATGGAAAAGATCGAGGCTCCGGAATCGGAAGATCGCAAAATCCATTTCCAATTTCCGCAGCCGCAACGCAGTGGTTTGAAGGTGATCGCGCTCGACGAGATTCATCATGCCTACGGGACGAATGTGATTTATCGCGGCATGGACTTTGTCGCGGAACGCGGTCAGAAAACCGTTTTGGTTGGACCCAACGGCGCCGGCAAATCTACTTTGCTGAAAATCGTCGCGGGCGTCCTGCCAGTGCAACAAGGCACTCGCACCCTCGGCCATAACGCCAAGGCCGGCTATTTCTCCCAATATCGATCCGAGGTTCTGGACCAGTCCCTCACAGTGCTTGAAGAAGCGATGAACACACCGCAGCGCATGACCGAGGAATCCATCCGCACGGTGCTCGGATCCTTTCTATTTCGCGGGGACGACGTTTTCAAAAAGATCAACATCCTGAGCGGTGGTGAAAAGAGTCGTCTCGCGCTCGTGAAGTTGCTGCTCGATCCGCCGAACCTGTTGTTGATGGATGAGCCCACCACTCACTTGGATATGGCGAGTATTGATGCCCTGGTTGGTGCTCTGAAACAATTCGACGGCACCCTGCTCTTCATCAGCCACGATGTTTATTTCATCCGTCAGCTGAGTAATAATGTGGTCCATGTGAACGCCGGACGTTTGACCCATTACGCCGGTGATTACCAATATTATTTGGACAAGAGCGCCGCGACATCAGCGCGCGCGGCATTAACTTCCACGGGAATCAAGGCGGCACCAAAAGCGTCGGCGAAGATGTTGAGCATGGCGTAATTGTCGAACGCTCTGCGTTCTTCGATTTTAAAAGAAAGACAATCGCTGGCTGAATTTCCTGAGGTCCCGCCTCTAGCGGTTGCCAAAAATAATTTCCGGAATACCCGGGTTGGCCGCGCTGCGGAAAGGAGCGCGGCATTTATGCCGCTTCACTGCACGACTGACGAAACACCTGGAGAATTCGCAGGGCCTGCTCGAGTGACTACGTTGAAGCGGCGTAAACGCCGCGCTCCTGTCGCCCGCGCCCCCTACGATCTATCCGGAAATTTCTTTTGGCAATCGCTCTAGGCTTGAGTCGACCGCTGCACCCAATTCACTGGCGCGCTTTTTCCGACCCAAAATGCCTCGCCCACGGCGACTAGCGGTGGATCCAGATCCCACTTTCTCGAGGGATACCGATGTTCAACATAGCTCTGCTTGTCGCGATCGTAGAGATGCACGACGTCCCCGTCGGAAAACGGCAGGCCTAAATCCATATCGAGTCGGCCCGATTGCGGCAGCAATGAACTTCGAATGGAGAAACCGGAAGGAACCGGATTGAGCAGATTGCCCTGCATCACTTCGCCCACAAAATTAATGACCTTAAACTCCTCGGTTGGATTGCAGACCAATGCGCCTTCTCCTGGTGACAGTGTTTCGGAGGGGTTAGACCATTTGCCGTTTTTCACGACGTTATTGGTCAGCTTAAAAAGTTTCATCTCGAATTTGCAGCAGGCTGTCCCTTCCGGCATCGCGGGAAGCAAAGCAATGACGCTGTTATTGGCCGCTTTGAATGGATTAGAGATTAACGAGTAGCCGGGGGGAAGAGGGACGACGGCATAGCCGATTACATTTGTGGAAAACAATCCACCGGCACGAACGCGGTAAAAACGGTAGCTGAACTTTGAGGCATCGGCGTCCACGTATTCGATCGTCTCACATTCGCTCACGGCATTGACCAGGACGGCCCAGTTCTTCAAGTCTCGCGATGCCTCGATTTCGTAGCTACAGCCTTCGGTGATTTGCACCTGAAAAACGAACGGTCCATATGGCACCCGCTTAGGACTGAGCATTACCGGTGGTGTAGAAATTTCGCCCTTTTTGCGTCGGATAAAGTTGGTAATAAACCCACCAACGTCAGGAAAAATCGCCTTTGAATTCATATTCGTCATCAAAAACTCCAGAAGTCAGTTCTGTCTGACTCCACCCATACTCTTATTTAAGCACGAAGAGCGCGCGAATGCTGTCAGCGGGAAACACCAGGGCGTGTAGGATAGACGGAAGTATCTTTATCAGAAATGAGCGCAATTGGAACTTAAATGATGTAATCAAGCGCGCTGAGCGGCTCTTCCTTGAGTCGTTGGGCGCGTTCACACAATTCCGCCACGGTGACGCGTTCTACGATCTTGACCACCGCTTCGCGCACTTCTTTCATGACGTTGCGAATCGGACAGCGGGTTTCGTCGGGACAGGAGCACTTCTCGTAATAGCGTTCACTCACGCAACTCACCGGCGCCAACGCTCCTTCGATATGACGCACCACGGCAGCCAGCGTAATATCGCGAGGATGTCGGGCCAGTCGATACCCACCGGCCAGACCGCGTTTGCTTTCGACAATGCCAGCAGATTTTAAGTCGTTGAGGATCTGTTCCAGGAAACGTTTGGGAATTTTTTGATCGTCAGAAATAGTCTGAATCCGGACGACGTGATCTCCATAGTTGAGACCGAGCACGAGAAGAGCGCGCAATGCATATTCGCCTCGAACGGAGAGTTTCACTCCAGCAATGTAGAATCTCTACTGTTTCACTCAAGTTTATTCAATTAGCCCTCATGAAGATCCTGACGACTGCCGGAAATACCGAATTTCTGAAGGAGAGCAAAGTAGAGAGCAAACGGTCAAATTCAAGCCGGTTCTACTGTCAATGGAATCATAGCGTATGAGCCGGGTTCTCCGAACCTAGTTTTTGAAAGCCTCCTTCGACCGCGAGTGCCACAATAATGACCGAAAAAGTCCACATTTTCGCAAACTGCTGGCTTATAGCTATTTGGCGACGTCCGGAATATTCCGGACGAAGTTTTAGCTTCTAAAATGCCGTCAGAATTATTCCGGGCGGCGTTTTAGCTTCTAAATTGGCGTCAGGAATTTTCCGCACGCCGTTCTAGCTTCTAAATTCCCGTCCGGAATATTCCCGGCGACGTTTTAGCTTCTAAATTCTCGTCAGAATTATTCCGGACGAGGTTTTGGCTTCTAAAATGAGACCGGGATTATTCCGTGCGAGGTTTTAGCTTCTAAATTGCCGTCCGGATTTTTCCGGGCTCGGATTTAGCTCCTAAAAGATCGTCCGGAATATTCCGAACGCCGTTTTAGCTTCAAAAACATCGATCGCGAATGGAATTATTGGGTTCCGCAAGAGCAAGAGAAGTCATTCTGGTCAGCTGAACTTGGCGGAGACGCAATTGCGCTGCCCCTCACGAAATCCTCTCTTTTAAGTCACGAAATCAAGGCTCATTTCAGATTCTCCCTCAATGCCGTCGCAAAATCATCCTAATCTCTATTGACATAGTAGAGATTAAGCCCCAAAGTGATCGCGTCTTGAACGAAAACTCATCGGCAAACAGGTAAGCGCATTAGTAACCGACTGAAACTGAAAAACAACATGAGAACCATTGAAAAGATCCAAGCACCCATTCTGGTCCCCCCAACTCCGAAGCGTGCCAGTGAACTCTTGTTGGCATCGTTCGATCAACTGGCCGTTGACTCGGATTATCTCCTGAACAAACCTTTCGGGCAGTTCGAAAGCAATGGTGAGAATTACACCATGCCTCGCTACATTTTCCTGGGACCTCAGGGCGGCGGCGATGCGATCCGGATCGGAATCTTTGCGACCATCCATGGAGATGAGCCGGAAGGTTCGCTGGGACTGTTCCGGTTTCTCAGTGCGCTGAAGGCGAATCCTGAAATCGCACGGGGCTACATTCTGTTTATCTATCCGATTTGCAATCCGACTGGCTTTGAGGATAACACCCGCCACTCGCGAACAGGCAAAGATCTCAACCGTGAATTCTGGAACAATTCGACGGAGCCCGAGGTTCAACTGCTCCAAACCGAAATCTGGACGCACGCATTTGATGGCATCATCAACCTGCATTCGGATAACACGAGCGAGGGTCTCTACGGGTTTGTGAATGGGGAAGTCTTGTCCGAAAACCTGCTGGAACCAGCACTGCGCGCGGCTGAACAATTCTTGCCGAGAAACGAGCAGCGTGTCATTGATGGTTTTCCGGCGCAGCGGGGCATTGTTTACGATTGCTACAATGGAGTCCTTCGGGCTTTGTCCGGATTGACGCCAGCGCCGTTTGAAATCACGTTCGAAACGCCTCAGGGGACGGCTTTACCCTTGCAGGTCGAGGCCTTCAATGCTGCACTCGAAACGATCTTGACGGAGTATCGGCAGTTTATGGCAATTGGTCAAAATCTCTAATCCACCCAAGGCGAAAGTTAATCTTAAAACACTTTTTACGATGAAATTGAAAACCTACCTTTTACTCGCGGCGCTCGGGCTGCACAGCATCAGTCAGCCGGTTCGCGCGGATGAAACCAGCGACGCCATTGGCCAGTTAAAAAGCCAGGTGGAGGAATTGACCCAGAAAATCAAAGCCCTCGAGCGGAATCGCGAGATTGAAAAAGAAGCTGCTGAGGAAAAGAAGAAAGCGACTCCCACGCTGAGTGCGGGCGCCGATGGTTTCTGGTTTCGCTCGGCGGAAACGAATTTCGCGTTGCGTATTCGCGGCTACGGCCAGTTCGACGGGCGTTATTATGGTGGCACGGCGCGCGCGGCCCGCGATACTTTCACGATTCGCCGTTTGCGTCTTGGTTTAGAGGGAACCGTTTATCAAAACTATGATTACAAGGTGTTGACCGATTTTGGTTCCGGAATTACGAGCACGCCCGCGAACAACGCTTTTCTGCAGGACGCGTATGTAAACATCCATTATTGGCCGGAGTTCCAGGTGCAACTCGGCAAGTTCAAGGAACCTGTGAGTCTGGAAGTGCTGCAATCGGATGCGAACCTTCTGTTTGTAGAGCGTGGATTTCCAACGCAGCTCGCGCCAAACCGCGATGTAGGGATTCAGTTCCAGGGGGATTTGTTCAAGAACCGACTGAGTTATGCCGCGGGAGTTTTCAACGGCGTTCCGGATGGCGGCAGCGGGGATGTCGAGACGACGGACAGCGAGAAAGATTTTGCCGGGCGCATTTTCGCCAAACCATTTAAGACCACCGACATTGCGGCTCTGCAAGGACTTGCCCTCGGAGTGGGTGCTAGTTACGGGCGGCAGGATGGAGCGTTGGGAACCTACGTGACACCTGGACGCCAACGGTTCTTCTCTTACCTTTCCGGCGCAGGTGCCCTGGCAACACCCAATGTGGCGGCAGCCGGAGAACATCTGCGTCTCGCGCCGCAAGGGTATTGGTACTGGAAACAGTTTGGATTGTTTGGCGAATACGTTCTCTCGCGGCAACAAGTGAAGCGCGTGAGCGGCGCAACCGCAAATGTCGCGCGCCTTGATAACGAAGCATGGAACGTCGCCGTATCCTACGTTCTCACGGGAGAAGACAATGCGTTTAACACACCGACTCCGTTGCACCCGGTGAGCTTCAAAGAAGGTGGCTGGGGTGCGTGGGAAGTCGCCGCGCGTTACGGGGAACTCTCGATCGACAATGGGGCTTTCCCGCTCTTCGCTTCAGCCGGATCCGCGCGTAAAATCAGTTCATGGGGCCTTGGCCTCAATTGGTACCTGAACAAGAATCTGAAATTCAATTTCGATTATGAACAGAGCTTGTTTGATGCCGGAACAGTGAAACCAAACACCGTTACGTCCCAGGATGAACATGTCTTTCTGGGCCGCGCTCAATTTGCTTTCTAAACAGGAGGAACAATAATGAAGACGTTTTTTGGCACCTTAATAGCGCTCTCACTCGCAATCACCGCCGGATACGCGGCGAAAACAGTCACGCTGCTGAATGTTTCCTACGATCCGACGCGAGAATTATATCAGGACATCAACGCCGCCTTCACCAAAGAGTGGAAGGATAAAACCGGCGATGAGATCATTATCAAGCAATCGCATGGCGGGTCGGGCAAACAGGCCCGCTCGGTAATCGATGGTCTGGAAGCGGATGTCGTGACATTGGCGCTCGCGTACGACATCGACGCCATCGCGTCCAAAAATGTCATCCCCAAGGATTGGCAGAAACGTTTACCCGACAACAGCACGCCATATACCTCGACGATTGTTTTCGTCGTTCGCAAAGGTAACCCCAAACACATCAAAGATTGGGATGACCTGGTGAAGCCGGGTGTCAAAATTGTGCCCGCAAACCCGAAGACTTCCGGTGGAGCTCGTTGGACGTATCTCGCTGCTTACGGCGCGGCGCTGAAAAGCAATAACGGCGATGCCGCCAAAGCCAAAGCCTACATCGCAAAGTTTTATCAAAATGCGCCCGTGCTCGATATCGGGGCGCGTGGAGCGACGACGACATTTCTGCAACGCGAAATTGGGGACGTGCTCGTGGGATGGGAAAACGAAGCGTTGATTACGCTCAATGAACTGGGCAAGGGACAATACGAGATCGTCTATCCGTCCATCAGCATTGTCGCAGAACCGCCCGTCTCTTTGGTCGACAAGGTCGCCGATCGAAAAGGAACGCGCAAAATTGCCGAAGCGTATCTCAATTTCCTCTTCACTCCGGCTGGGCAGGAAATCGCCGCAAAACATTTTTATCGTCCGCGCAATGCAGAAGTCGCCAAGAAGTTTGAACGCACGTTTAAAACTATTCCCACTTTCACTATCGACGAATTATTCGGTGGATGGCAAAAAGCGCAGCAGGAACATTTTGCTGAAGGCGGTGTGTTCGACCAAATCTTCAAAGACAATCGTTAATTTTGCCTAAAGACAAAAAGCATAATCCATTGCCGGGATTTGGACTGACGCTGGGGTTTACTCTGTTTTACCTCAGCGTCATCGTCTTGATCCCCATTGCAGCGCTATGCATCAAGGTATTTGGCCTCTCCTGGCATGATTTCTGGGAACTGGCCACGAACCGGCGAGCGATGGCTGCCTATAAACTCAGCCTGGGCGCCTCCTTCATCGCGGCGCTGGCCAATGCTGTCTTTGGAAGTCTGCTGGCGTGGGTGCTGGTGCGATATCGGTTTCCAGGTCGACGCCTCATCGATGGCATGATCGATTTCCCGTTCGCCCTCCCGACTGCCGTCGCGGGTCTGACACTGGCCAATTTATTATCGAAAAATGGCTGGCTTGGAAAATACCTTGTGCCGCACGGCATCGAAGGAGTGTCCACTCCTCTCGGCGTCGTCATTGCCTTAACGTTCGTCGGCATGCCGTTCGCGGTCCGCACACTTCAACCGGTTTTGGAAAACTTCGATAAAGGCGTTGAAGAAGCCGCAGCCAGTCTCGGCGCCAGTCGCATGCGGACCTTTATCCAGATCATTATTCCGACGCTTCTACCGGCAACCATCACAGGATTCGCCCTGGCATTTGCGCGCGCCCTGGGAGAATACGGTTCCATCGTTTTCATTTCCGGCAACCTCCCCTTCCAAACGGAAATAGCTCCGTCGCTGATCGTGATGCGTTTGGAAAACTACGATTACACCGGCGCCATGGCGCTTGCGGTGGTCCTAATGATTTTCTCTTTCGTCCTGCTCGCCGTCATTAACATCCTGGAAAACTGGGCATCGCGTTTCGCCAAACCATGAACCTGCCCAGAAAACTTCGCGAACGCTTCGGCAAATCAGACAGAGGCACACAAGAGCCTGCCTGGGTGAAATGGCTGTTGATCAGCATCTCGATGCTGTTTGCGGTCGTGTTTCTTTTCCTGCCGTTGATCAACGTTTTCGCTCAAGCGTTTTCCAAAGGGCTGGGCGCATACTGGCACGCCCTGAGCGATCCCGATACCCGATCCGCGATCCGTCTGACCTTGATCGTCGCGGCGGTCAGTGTGCCATTGAATGTTGTGTTCGGCATCGCCGCCTCGTGGCTGATTGCCAAGTTCGAATTTCGCGGGAAGTCGCTTTTACTCACGTTCATCGATCTGCCCTTTTCGGTTTCGCCCGTGGTCTCTGGTTTGATGCTCGTGCTGCTGTTCGGCATGAATGGATTGCTGGGCCCCTGGCTGCAGGCGCACGATATCAAAATTGTGTTCGCAGTTCCCGGGCTTGTTCTTGCGACCATCTTCGTGACCTTTCCGTTCGTGGCCCGCGAGTTGATTCCCATCATGCAGGCGATCGGCTCGGAACAGGAGCAGGCGGCGCTCACGCTAGGAGCTACCGGTTGGCAGACCTTTATTCATGTCACGCTCCCCTCCGTAAAATGGGGATTGGTTTACGGTGTGATTCTTTGCAATGCCCGCGCGATGGGTGAATTCGGCGCCGTCTCAGTCGTATCGGGTCACATCACCGGCCAAACTGACACCTTGCCACTTCGTATCGATAAGCTGTATCACGAGTTTGATCCAGCCGCGCCATTTGCGGTCGCCACATTGCTCGCGGCCCTTGCGCTGGTGACCCTGGGCGTGAAAACCTTTTTGGAATGGAAAGCGGAACGTGAAGAAAAGCAGGGCCAGCAGGCCACAGTACACCCGGGCGCAGTCGATCCTTTCTCAAATTACCGGCGATGAGCATTGAATTAAGAAACGTCAGCAAACAGTTCGGCGACAACACCGTCGTCAATAATGTCGGTTTTTCGGTGAATGAAGGCGAACTCGTCGCTCTGCTCGGCCCGAGCGGCGGCGGCAAGACGACCGTCCTGCGCATGATCGCCGGCCTCGAGATGCCGACGAGCGGCGACATTTTTATTCGCGGCCAGTCCGTGAGCAAAGTTCCCGTGCAGAAGCGCAACATCGGCTTCGTTTTCCAAAGCTACGCACTCTTCAAGAGCATGAATGTTTTCAAGAACATCGCGTTCGGTTTGAAGATTAAGAAATGGAAAAAGGACGCCATTGAAGCCCGCGTCGCAGAACTTCTAAATCTGCTCGAACTTAAGGAATTGGCGAACCGTTATCCCCATCAGCTTTCGGGTGGTCAACGGCAACGTGTCGCCATTGCGCGCGCCCTGGCCCCCAAGCCGGACGTCCTCCTTCTGGATGAACCATTCTCCGCCGTGGACGCAAAGATCCGCCAGGAATTGCGCCAGTGGCTGGTGCATTTGAATCAGGATTTGAAGTTGACCACGCTCTTTGTCACGCACGACCAGGAGGAGGCGATGGAAGTTTCGAGCCGGATCGTAATCTTCTCGAAAGGTCATCTTGAGCAGATCGGGACGCCACGGGAAGTTTACGAACAGCCTGTCAACGAGTTCGTCGCCCGCTTCATCGGCGTGATGAACATTCTCGAATTGCAGATCAGGGACGGTCTGGCGCGACTCAATGAACTCGAGTTCCCGGCGCACGACGTGCCCGAAGGTCAAAAAATGCGAATCGGGTTCCGTCCTTATGCAGTGCAGATTTCTTCTGAGTTAGGTGCTTACCGTTATCAGGCGACCCTGCGGCATACCTACTTCCTCGGGATCATGTTGCGCGTTGAACTCGAACTGCCGAGCGGACTTGTCTTGCGATCCCGCATGAGCAAGGAAGATTATGCGCGGCAAGGTCTTTACGATGGCCGCAGAGTGTCGTTCCAGATTCGCAACTACCGCATTCTCTCCAAAGAGACG
>JAQGOU010000531.1 GCA_028293445.1 Verrucomicrobiales bacterium
GAACCTATCGGTGTCCCACTCACGAACCGAGCAGTTTTGGGGTGAATGAACCGATGCCGAAAGGATATTGGGGGCAATTGCTACATCCGTTCCGTCCCAAAAGTGTCAGTCCCTTGATTACAAACGATTTGATTGCCACAAGTAATCAGGGCGACAATCTGACGTCGAAGTCTCCTATGATTGCCAAAGAATGTCTTCCTGACCTCGAAACAACGAAAACTCGTTGTTAAAAAACGGGTTTTCGTTGCAAAACGTCCGAAACCAGTCTGGAAACCAATTTTTTCAGATGAGAAAACACATTTCCACTCTGGGAAACCATTTTCTCAGATGAAAAAGTCTATCCCCACTCTGGAATTTGAAGTTTTCAGATGAAAAAACGTAACCCCAGAGTGGGAATCTGATTTCTCAGATGAAAAAATGCGCTGCCAGACTGGAAAACCATTTTCTCAGATGAAAACGTCCGCTCCCAGATTGGGAATTCAATTTTTCGGATGAGAAAACGTGTTTCCACTCTGGGAAATCATTTTCTCAGATGAAAAAGTCTATCCCCACTCTGGCGAGAGACGTTTTTAGGTAAAAATGGGCTAAGGCGTTTTGGCGAGGACCCGGTAAAAAGACTGCGCACCGCTGGCGTTCGTATCGGTCAGGGTAATTGTCGCCACCCCGTTGCTCACGATCAAAGCGTTGGTGACCGGAGCCCAGGTGAGTCCCCCCAGATCAGACGACCGCCACAATGAATAAAACAGGCTCGTATTCTGCTGAACAGTTCCCGAAAAGAGGCTCGAGGTTTTGACCGTGTTGGTCATTACCGGTTGCGAAAGGGTACTGTAATGGCCGAGGCCTAGTTGCAGAGAATAATAGTTGGCCTTCTGCGTGGCGCTCAAGGTGCCGGACAAAAGGTTGGTCGCCTCGTACGGATCGCTCGCCAAGTCATAAAATTCTTCAGTACTGTTCGTGAATTGAATCAATTTAAATTGAGCGCCGCGTAAGGCGTGTGCATTGGGTGTCGGAGTGTTCGTTCCGAATTTCTCGACGTAAACATAGCGGCTGAGCGTCGCGGTGTTCGTCAGGATCGGCAGAAAACTTTGCGAATCAATGGTTGTAGAAGAGGGGATTGTGGCTGCGACGTTAATGCCAGCCATTTCGAGGATCGTGGAAAAGACATCGACGACGTGAACCGGAGTGTCGTTTGTACGACCAGGACTCACGACCGCTGGACCGGCGACAACGAAGGGCACACGAACTCCACCTTCGTAAACAACTCCTTTCGCGCGCGTGCTGGTGAAAGGGGGTTGAATGACATTGCCCAGCGTCCCATTGTCCCCGAGAAAAATGACATGCGTGTTCGTGAGGTTAACAGAGGTCAGCAATCGGCCAATCTCGGTATCCATCGCTTCCGTCATCGCTTCAAAATACTTTCGAGGGTTCGCATTAATATCCGGGGTGGTGCCGGAAAGCGTCGTGTAATGCGGACAGAGATTCGTGGGCGGTTTGTGCAGGGGAACATGCGGCGCATTAAATGCCACCCAGGCAAACCATGGGTTCGTGCCCTTGGATTGAATCCATGCCGCCGCATCGTCCACCAGATCTGTCGTGGCATAATTCGTCCTTGTCGTAGAGCTGCCATTCACCACTTTGCTCCAGTTCGTATAACTCGTAATTTCGCCTGCGATTGACCCGGCAAAGTACGGCCATCCTCCAACGGTGCTCGGTGTACTGGGACCCGTGGCAAGATGCCATTTACCGAATGACGCCAATTGATAGCCGAGAGCCGGATTAGCCGCGAACGCGTCGGGCAATGTAAATTCGGAAGCGCTAAGAACGGCTGTGCCAGGCCCCATCACGACATCGCCGACGCCTGTACGAAAGCCATAGCGCCCCGTGATCAGGCAGGCCCGCGTGGGAGAACAAACCGGATTGGCGTAAGCATTGCGAAACGTGACACCACTTTGCGCGAGCGCGACGATGTTCGGTGTCGGCGGCAAAGAGGCACCATTGTTCGTTGAATTGTAAAGCGAACTGCTGTCCGCGCCGTAGTCATCGGCGATGATGAGAAGGATGTTTTTCGAACCCGCCGCACAGATTTGCGCGCTGATGATTAGAGTCAGCCCCATCGTGAAACGCAGAGTCCAACGGGAGAGCTGGTTCATAGGCTTCAGTTGATGGTGAACCCACCGGTGAGCGTGTAAGTGGGGCCGGGACTAAACGTGACAATAACGTTCTGAGATCCTGTAGACGCATTCGCAGGAATAACAAAGGTCGCTTGAACCATGTTCGTGCTTGGATGCGAGATGCCAGTGCCGGCAATACTGCCGAGGGTGATGCTGGCGGGCATGGCATTCGCCGGCGGTAGAGTTGGCGGAGCGGTTAATGTAATCAGCAGGGTAACTGTGGAACCACGACTCGCACTCCCACCGGGAGCGAAACCGGGGGTGCTGAAAACGTTTGTCCCAGCATTGTCGAAACTTGCGACGGCCGTACGCGCGACGCGATAAAATTCAGGCGTGCTGCCGCGGGTGATATTGGTTTGCAACGAAATTCCCTGCGCAACGTTAGTCGCTTTCGGAGTCCAATTGGTCAAGGTGCTCGATGTCTCGACACGATAGGTTCCTCCTTCCACAGCGCTCCAGAGAAGCGTTACGGTGCTTGGTGCGACTGTCGGAGTGCTTAAACGCGCCATAATATTTGTTCCACCCAAAAAGTTTGTGGTCACCGTTTCGCTAATTGTCTGGATCGTGCTGCCTGTCGGGTTGCCATAATATTGTTTCCCGAGATTGTAAGGATAGGTCGGCAGGCCGTTGCTCGTGATCGTGACGAAGTAAGCATAGGTGCCCGTCGGAAACTCCGGTGTGATGCAGATCCTTCCATTGTATTCGTCCAGATCAAACGTATTGGTTCCCTGCACAAAGCCGAGATCTCCCAGGTAGTCGTTATCTTCGGTGTAACGTCCTAGCGGGAAGGATGTGCTCACGGCCGGTCCGTAACTCGTCGATACGAGAGTGGCCGAACGATTGCCCGCGCGCGCTGCCCAGGCCGGCAACGTAGTGCGTCCCGTGGAAGCGAGGTTGGTCGTTCCGTATTGTCCATTCCGCAGGACAAAGCCCGAAACCATCCGGCGAATACCACTCGAGGCATCATTTGAAACGGAGTAACCGTAAGGTCCGTAAATGGGAAACCCATCCTTGGCCCACCCCACAATGGGAGAGTGTTGAGTCGGAGCATTAGTGCGTTCAATGTAACCGTTGGTGATCCCGGCGGTGAACGCGACATGGTCCCCCAGCAAATAACGCGTCGCAATCGGATTGGCATGGTAGTGATACACGCCGGTGTCTTGTTGATGAGCAAGCGCAGGATCAAACGTGACGGCTTCGTTCTTATAGGCATCACGATTCCAAACACCATCCCCCGATGAACCAGCACCGCCCGGAGGATTCCCGTCAACGCCTGTGGAATTGATGTAGGAAACCGCATCGCGCGAGTCGAATCCATCGACGCCATCCACGAAATAACCGATGTCACCTCCCACCGTCACCTTCGTCGAAGGCACCGTCGGAATGCGAGGAATGCGAAACAAGACCCGTTGATTAACCGCAATGTTTACGAACAAAGTGGTTCGTGTCGCATCGTTATACCACGGTCCCATCGTGTGACTGCCGAGGCCCGTGCTGCGGACATACACCCAGTTGCTTGAGGAATAAATCTCCTGCACACCGGAATACACCGGAAGGCTTTGGCTGAGCGAACCGTTGGTCCACGTTGTTTTCGAAAGACCGCCCGCAAGTTGAGCATCGGTTTGGAAGAGACGCGCGTATTTGCCAGAGTAATTCGTAATCCATGAGCTGATATGTGGATCGACAATGTCTGCCCGCAACTTCATCCCCCATCCCATCGCCAGAATTATCAGCAAATAAACGAAACGACTGTAGAAAGAAGTGTTGGTGGTTGGATTTCTCACGGGATCAGATTATTGCATCCTACCTTAAGGTAAGATGAAGGCCCTAACCAGCCAATAACCAGATCCCCGCGGCGGCATCCTTTCAAGATGGTTCTTTGTTCCCCGTAATCACTAAAACAATTGCGAGATGCGCACGAGCATGTAGCCGAGCAGCGCACTGACCGGAATGGTGAGTATCCAGGCCCACACCATTTTTTCCACCACCGACCATTTCACCGCGCTAAAGCGTTTTGCCGCCCCGACACCCATGATGGATGCGGAAATATTATGTGTCGTGGAAACCGGAATACCAAAATGAGTCGCTGCGAAGATAACCGCAGCCGAACTGGTCTCCGCCGCAAACCCATTGATCGGATGTAACTTCACCATCTTATGGCCCAGTGTTCTAATAATGCGCCAACCACCGGCGGCCGTTCCCGCGGCCATGGTCAAAGCGCAGGTGACGATCACCCACATGGGAATAAACTGTTTTTTCAAATCATTCACCTCTGGCTGGTAACCAAATTGAAGCCACGAAGGAAGATGCGTTACGATCCAGGCAATAGGTGTTTTGTAATCGCCAGGCGTCCCCTCCGGAGTGTGCAGCCAGGAAAGCCAGCCAGGAACCGCATCAAAAAAGCCGCCCTTGGTTGCAGCCACCAGGCCCAGAGTGATGATCCCCATGGTTTTCTGGGCGTCATTGCTGCCGTGCATGAATCCCATGCCGCCGGCGCTGAGGACTTGCAACCGTTTGAAAAGGCCATTGACCGAGTGTGGCCGGGCATTTTGCAGACAAATATAGAGAATCGCCATCAAGCAGAAACCTAAAATCAAACCGGCTATTGGGGACGTAACCATCGGAAGGATGACCTTCCATAGAATGCCTTTGCTTTTGTACCAGTGATCCGGATCGGGCTGAGACCAGAGGATCACACTCCAACTATTGTTCGCGGCAGCCAAAGCGGCGCCGCAAAGGCCGCCGATCAGCGCATGGCTGGAACTGGAAGGAAGACCGACGTACCAAGTGACCAGGTTCCAAATGATAGCACCCAACAAGGCGCAGATGATGACCATGTTGGATACTTGGAACACCTTGGTGTCGAGAAGTCCTGAAGCGATCGTATTGGCGACGGCGGTTCCATACATCGCACCCAGCAGGTTCGTTCCCACCGCCAGCATAATGGCCTGGCGCGGCGTGAGCACTTTCGTAGAAACGACCGTGGCAATCGAATTGGCAGTGTCGTGAAAGCCGTTGATGTATTCAAAAATCAACGCCACGAAAATGACGGTCAGGATGAGCGCCATAGATTAGGAGTTTTTGAGAACGATGTGATTGATCACGTTTCCTGCGTCACGGCAGCGATCGGTGACTTTTTCCAATAGATCGTAGAGCTCCTTCAGAAATACTGCCTTCAACGGTTCGTGTTTGCCGGAATACAAATCCCGAAACAGGTCGAGCACAAGTTTGTCAGCTTCCCCTTCGATCGCTTGCAGTTGATCGTTGTGAGCGCGAATGCTTTGAATATTAACGTTGTGGTGCAGCTCCACGATCATTTTAACCAGAGTCTCCGTGGCTTTCTCCATCATGACCAGCTGTCGAGAAACATCGACGCCATCCATGAAATGCGGCGCGAGCAGAATGTGTTCGGCGATTTTCTCCACGGTCTTCGGGATCCGGTAGAGCGCGAGCGAGAGAGCCTCAATATCTTCGCGTTCCAGGGCTGTGACAAACGTGGTGGCAACCGCCTCGCTGATTTCATTGGCGATGCGCTTTTCCTTCCGGCGGGATACCACAAAATCTTCGAGTGTCCGCTCGCGATCCGGGTTCTTGAGCAGCTTCAGCAAGGCCTGCACGCTGGCACGACCTTCGGCCGCACTGGCTTCCAACAGGGCGAAAAACTTGTCTTCTTTACCGAGTAGTTTTTGGAGTGAAAACATAATGTTCTTTGGTTCAAAGAACATTTAACGCAATCGCGCTCCGAGGGAAGGGCGGAATTGTTACAAGTGTGTGACAGATTCTATCGCAGAAGCCGCGACAGATTTGCTCCTGCGTCACGAACCCACTCCTCCACCGGCAATGCATAAGGACGGAAGAGTTCCAGGTAACCCTCTTGCTCATTATAAAAGAGCGCCCGGTGAAGCCCAAGGGTTCCCGCTTTTGGATTGTCGATAAGACTCGCCGAATCATTCGCGCTCATCTGGAACAACACTCGCATTTCAAACTCGCTGAAGGCTTTTTTGCTCAGGAAACGATTCACGTTGTTGTAGCTGTCGCACGTGACAATCACATGAACGCCCAACGCCGCCCCGGCGCTAATCAATTTAGTGAACTGCACGGCAGGATTCGGCTCGGCGGAGTCATCCGAAGAAAAACTAAAGTCATCCTCATACCGCAGTTTGCTAAACTTCTGCAGATCGTGAACGAAGATGAATATGGGCGCAGACTCAGCTTCCTGAGCCTCACTCCGCCGGTTCACCTCCGCGGACAGCTCTTTCATGACGGCTTCGGCATCCCCGTTTTTCGCAAGGTTCACAGGATGTGGAATTTCTCGAACCACCCGCTCGAGGAGATCGCGCTCCGGCGTGCCGGCCGGTGAAGAATCAAAAACAACGAAACGCACACCGTCTTTCGGAAACTGCGCTGATAACGCAATCAGCGCATTCGCCAACATCGACAGCACTGCTTCGTCCCGCTGGCCAACGACAAGTAAATTATTGCCACTCTGTTGTTCAAACACGGCTTCGGTCGGTCCCTTGATGGAATTAGGCGCGCCGAGCCAAATGCGCGGACTGGCGGTCGGCTGAACTTTTTTAGCGCCCAGTAAATTTTTGAGGAGAACGTTATCCCGAATGTCGGCCGGCGCATCGCCCTCAAAGATAATTGGCTCTGGCAATCGGGTAGGCCGTTGTTCCGCTGTCAGCCGGACTTTCTCCAGATACGTATCCCGAACATCATCTGGCAACCAGACCGTTTGAAACGGGCTGTTTCCTTCGCGGGCACCGGCCGCGTCATTGTAAATACCTTCGCCGGGACGAGTCAGCAGGCGAGGAGCAGGATTGCTCTCGTCCATAATCAGATAGGCATCGGCTTCGTTACATTGTAGCGCGATACGAATCACCATCTGTCCCATGGTCGTCCGCGCCATGGTGTAAGCACCACCGAGCGTTTGCGAACCGAGAAAAACATGAATCCCAAAGGCGCGGCCTTGTCGGACAATGCGGTCAAGCAAGACAGACGCCCCCTGGGAAATCCTGTCTTCTTCCACGAAGAATTCCTGGAACTCATCGATCATGAGCAGCGTCCGCGGCATGGGCTCGGTGCCGCCTGCCCTTTTATATCCCGCCACATCCTGAACACCGGCTTGCCGGAATAAGTCCCCACGGCGTTTCAGTTCATCGTCGATCTTTTGGAGCACGCTCAGGCCAAATTCACGATCGCTTTCGATCGCGACAACGCGCGCATGCGGCAAGCGATGCGTCGCGTAACATTTGAACTCAACCCCCTTTTTAAAATCGACGAGATAAAACTCCACCTGCTCCGGGCTGCACCACAGCGCCAGATTCGTGATAATGACGTGAAACAGCGTCGATTTGCCGGAACCAGTTTTTCCCGCGAGCAAGGCGTGCTGGCGAGTTCCTTTGCCGATCGAGAGATATTGAAATTTTGTGGCGCCGGTTCGGCCAATCGGAACACGCAGTTCGCTGGTGGTTTCCACACTCCAGACTTCGGCATCCGGCGGAGTGATCTGTGAAAATGGAACTTCGATCCGGTTTGAATCCCGGTTGCTCTTTCCCATTTTGTGGATCAACTCGCTCGCCGGTTCTGCTGGCGGCGGCGTTTCCAACACAACGGTTGCTCCTGGAATCACTTTTCCAGTAAGTGTGATCTGGCCGGCCTTGCTCGTCAGACACACGCTGCTCTTCTTCAATTCCTCGACGTTGAAATCCGGCGGCACCGATTGCGTGCGATCCCATTGAATCAGCGTGTAAACCCCGCAGCGCGCCCCGCTGGTCGCGATGCTGAGTAAACGCCGTGCGGCTGTGTCCGTAAAATTGGCTGGAAATCCGGCAACGACAAGAAAGTGATATTTCTCCGCAATGTTTCCTGCCTGCTCGTTGTATTCCGCAATGGTCGCGAATTCATTGCGCAAATACATCTGAATGACTTTCTCCATATGGTCATTCAAATCGCCAAGCTTTTGTTCGATCTGATTCGTCTGCGTCCAGATGCGATTACTGATCAAATGTTCCGCGTAATCGGCCAGGTGCATCACACCGGCAAAGTTTTGTCCGAGCCCAATGGGATCAATCACCGTGAAATTCACACGGCCCGGCGGGGCAACTGAAAGCAGTCGCAACACAAGGTTATTTAAAGTTTCGACCGCCTGCTCGCTTCCTGAGTCTGTGGTCTCCAAAAGAATCGAACCTTCAGTTGGATACGAAAGCAGAAGCGGCAACGAGAACTTTTCGGGCCCGCTCAACGCCAATTCCGAATCCTTTGGCATAACGCCGGCGAGTTTTGGAAGGTCCACTTCGATATCGGCGAATTTCGCCGCGTGTGCAAATTTCTCCGGAGGTGTCCAATTTTTCCAGAGCGGCAAGTCCCAGGATGGAAACGTATGCGCCGCGTTTTTGTTCACAGCCTCTACCGTCGTGTAAAGTTCCCGCACTTTGGCCTGCCATTCGCCGACCAGCGCTCGCCATTCCTCCTGATGTGCGCCCTTGAGTTTCGATTCCCGTTCTTCGCAAACCTTCCTGAGTTCTTCCTTTTTAACGTTCGCTTCTTTGGTGAGTCGATCTGTGGTTGCGGAATGCGCCTGCTCAAGGCGTTCTAACCTGGCGTGAAGCAATTTGTCGCATTTTGCGGCAGCACGAAATTCCTTTTCCTCCACTTTGAGCGGAACACAATCCTTGGCCGCCGCGGCGTCTTGAAGGATTTGTTTCCACTCCTCGTTGACATGGTTCGTTGCCGTTTGAAATTCGTTTTGAATCCGTTCGGTTTCGGAAACCCGCCGCGCTTCGGCCCGTTGCCAGGAGGCGTTGTGCATTGCCCGCGCTTTGGTTATCGAACGCGCCAGTTTGGTCGCGAGCGGTTCAGCGCTCCGTTTCGCAAAAAAGTGCAAAACAAAACCGATCACGAAACAGGCCCCCACGGAAATACCCGCCTCACGATAGGAAAACCCGCTCTTTCCAAAATGAAGAAGCAGAGGAACCAGAGGGATCTGGCAGAGGACCAACACCGCGAGGATAATTCGAAAGCGAAACACAAACGGCAACGGCGATTTCCGGAACTGCTTCCATTCCGACTCACCCTGCTTCATCAAGACCGGCACTTCGCTCGCCAATTGGTGTTCGTCTGATTTCGGGTTCGGCTCGTCCGCCGCAATCGGTTTTAAAAGGAGCCGTCGAAATTTACCGAAGCCGCCGACCGCCTTCTTCACGTTTGCTTCGAGGACGAACAGTTCCGCATCCACTTGCACCCATCGATCACTGAATTGCTGGAAAGCCGTTTCCGTGGCCTCCAGCTCGGCTTTCTGCTTTCGCTCCAGGCGCATTGTCTCGACCTGCAATCGGTACTTTTTGCGCCCTTCCGCATCTTCGATTCGTTCTGTGCCCGTTCGTTTGCTCGTTCGGTTTGCTTTTTTGATCCAGGCTTTGCGTGACTGATATTTCTTTTGCGCGGCGACCTGAAGGTCCTTGTGTTTCACCTCGGCTCCGGAAATAGCTTCGGACAACTCACCGTTCAAGGTCTCATTGCCTTTGTCGCGTCGCTGCTGTTCCAACGAAACTTTTGCGGCAAGCCCTTGTTTCAAGGTTTCTTCGCGTGCGGAAAAATCGCGCACGGTATTTTTGAAACTCTCGATGATCTCGAGGGTTTTTTTGACTCCCAGATGGTTACTCACAATCAGTTTTTATTTTCGCTAAAATTCTATCGAGTTCATCCAGCACCGTCATCGCCGAATCAACTCCGGCAAACAGTTCCTGAAGGTACTTCTGCTCAAACTCGTGACTCTTCGCGTCCTTCCACGATTCCTTGGTTTTCGCCCAATCGAGCGCCAACTCTTTAGTGACAGCCGCCAGACGGGTTCGTTTCGCGCTAAGACTCATGACGATTTGGTCGTTTGCTCTTTATTCTCCACTCCCGACTCTTCCGGCGTTGTTTTAACTGTCGTTATTTCAGAAATGGAAGCGGGCTGGATCTCAGCGTAAGCATGCAGCGTTTTGGAAAGTTCGGATAAATGCTCGATCGCTCCCGGCAGCGTATTCGATAACACGGTGTGTAATTTTTCCAACTGTTTGGCGAGCGGTTCAACTCGATGGCTGAACTCGCGGTCCCATTTTTTAACGATCTTCAGTTTCGTTTCGGCTGCCTCGAGAGCCCGTTTCGCTTTGTTGACCTCCATTCGTTCCGCAATCGTAGCCTCGCGGAGATTGGAAATTTCCGCACTGAAAAGAGCGTTTTGCGCCTCTTCGAGCTTTTTGATGCAACGCCGCATTTCACTCTGCCAGCGGAGACTGAGATCGCTTTGCAGCATCATCCTCACGCGACCAACATCGGCGCTCACCTCTTCGAGGGTCGGGCGCGCTTTACTGATGTAAACAATAAGGTTCGCGCGAAAGGCTTCGATGGCCTCGACGGACGTGACGTTGGCGCGGGTCGCCATGTTAGCGTTGTTTGAGATACTCTTCGATACGCTGAGCTTTGCGCATCAGATACGGAGTATGTTGATTCGAGACTTCCACAAACCGTTTCAGCGCCTTCATCGTCTGGCGGAATTCCTCGGAAAATTTTGTGTGTTCCTGATCCTGCCAGGAATCGCCCAGTGCGGAAAAGCGCGACTGTAACGAGGACACTTTGGTCTGAAGATCGGCGTTGAAGCGTTTGAGTTCTTCCGCGAAGCGCCGCACTTCGTCAGGATCCATTATTGCTTGGGGCATATTTTTCCTTCTGTTCGAGACTCGCCGAACGGCATCAGGCTAAACCGTTTCCCGCCATTAGGCAAAACTCAATTCGCCGCTCCGCTGGTTAGACAAATAAATCCGTGATCTGCAGTTTGGTTGCGTCGATCAGCCCTTGGTCCGTGAGTTTCAATTCCGGGATGGGCGAAAGGCTCAGGAATGAAAGCGTCATGAACGGTGCCTCCAACAAACAGCCAAGCGCGCGCGCGCCCGCATTCAAAGTTTCGATGTCTTCCATTACTTTCTCCAGCGGCTGATCCGAAACCAATCCCGCAATCGGCAAGGGAAGGCTCGCGATGACTTTCCCGTCCGCAACGGCCACTTGACCACCGCGCATTTCTTTCAGCGCTTCGATGGCAGCAATAATATCTGCGTCGTTCGTGCCGGCCACGACGACATTGTGGGCATCATGCGCCACCGTGGAACCAATCGCGCCTCGTTTTAAAGTTAGCCCGCGAACAAAACCAACTCCGACATTCCCAGTCGCCCGATGCCGCTCCACCACCACAAGCTTCACGATGTCGCGTTCCGTGTCTGAAACGATTTCGCCGTTCACCACTTTCGGTTTCTCAACGGCGCATTTCGTGACGATCTGGTTCGGAACGGTTTCTATGACTTTGATCTTTTTGTCGCCGTTCGCCTCGACCCGCAGTTGCGCCGGACGATAGGTCAAGTTGATGGTGCTGCGCGGTTGTTCGAACGTCGGTAGTGGGGGCCCGATATACTTCCCGTTCTCCGCGATGAGGATTCCCTTTTTGTAGGTCTGCTTGATCGTAAATTGCTGGAGATCTTCGAAGACAATAAAGTCAGCCCAGTAACGCGGCGAGATCGCTCCAAAATTCTTCAGGCGATAATGACGCGCGGTGTTGATCGTTCCCATTTGGATTGCGGTGATCGGCGCGACGCCCAGTTGAATCGCTTTCCGAATGGAGTGATCGATATGCCCTTCGGCCACCAGATCACCGGCGAGTTTGTCGTCGGTCGCAAAGGAACAGTTCGCAGAATTCTGCGGCGTCACTAGGGAGATGATGTGTTCCAGATTGCGCTCGGTACTTCCTTCGCGAATGAGCAGGTGCATGCCCAGGCGCAACTTCTCGCGCGCTTCATCAAGTTCGGTGCTTTCATGATCTGATCGCACTCCTGCCAGCACGTATGCATTTAGATTTTTTCCGCGCAACCCGGGTGCATGGCCATCGATGGCTTTGTTCTTTCCAGCCTTGATCTTTGCGAGCTCGCTTTCGTGTCCGAGAAAAACGCCCGGATAATTCATCAGCTCCGCAATGCCGGCGATCCGCTCATCGGCAATCATCAGCGCCAGGTCGTCCGCGGTGAAACGTGCCCCGGCTGTTTCCAGATGCGTCGCGGGAACGCACGATGGCAACATGATAAAAAAATCGATCGGTAGATTCTTGCTCGATTCCAGAACGTAACGGATTCCGTCGAGTCCCAGCACATTCGCGTATTCGTGCGGATCAATCACCATCGCCCCGGTGCCATGTGGCGCGAGCGCCTGGGTCAGTTCCGGAATAGTCAGCATCGTGCTTTCGACGTGGAAATGGCCTTCGATCAAGCTCGGGGCAAGAAAGGCTCCATCCAGGTCGATGGTTTTTTCGGCTTCATAATTTCCCAACCCAATCACCCGCCCGTCATCTACCGCGACATTTTCACGATAGATTTCCCCACTGAGGACATTGACGAGTTGGGCGTTTTTGAAGAGGAGTTCGGCTGGTTTTTCTCCGCGCGCGATGCTGAGTTTGTGCTGGAGTTTTCGCATGATACCTCGCTGCGAGGACAGTAGCGGAAGCGGTCTCAGGGAACAATCGGGAAGAATACACCCTATTGCCACGCCAGATGCGCACCCTTCTTCTCCAATTCCTTGACATAGACATAGCCACTCCTACAGTTGCGCCCATCTTATGACGCAAACAACCAATGCGCCGATTCCTGCGCACAAACGGAAAACCTCTTCCCTCATCATCAAAGCAACTCTCGTGTTGCCACTCTGCTTCATGCTCGGCGGTTGTATGACCGCCTCCAAGCATGTCGAACAACTCGGTTCGAACCGCGATCGCGCACTCACCGTTGGTCTGGTGCAAAAACAAATCAAAGTGGGCATGGCGCAACCCGATGTCGCTGCGGCTTTGGGCTCGCCGAATATTGTCACCGGTGACAACCAAAAACGAGAGACCTGGATTTACGACAAGATTGCGTCGGAATTTTCCTATTCAAACGATAGCGGCGGTGTTTCTTCGATGGTCTCGGGCACGGGCAATTTCCCCGCAGGAAATGGTTCCAGCCCCTCCGGATCAATGACTGGCAATATCAATGGGAGCTATTCGAAGGCCGCCGGCGCCACGAGTGTCACCCAGCACACCCTGACGGTAGTCATCAAGTTCTCCCCTGAGAACACGGTCGAATCTGTCTCCTACAATTCAACGCGGTTCTAGGAGCCAATCTCATGACCATACAACGAGGTTTGTCGCTAAGTCTGGCGATTGCCGTGAGTGTTCTCCTCGGAGGATGTGTCACTGGCTCGAATTCCCAGCAACTCCAGGAACAGTCTCCGCTGCAAATCCGCGCACGAGAGACCCGCACCTACGAAGATCGCGACGCCAAAACGACGTTAAAAACAGTTTTGGACGTTCTGCAGGACGAGGGTTATCTCGTCGATTACGGCAATACCGATCTTGGACTATTGCACGCCAGCAAAACGACATTCGACACCGTGGATCAAAGCTGGTTCTGGCAAAACCCCTTGACGACAAGATTGGAAGCGACCGTCAATGTGAGTAGTTTCGGAGGACAAATGAGAGTCCGGATCAATTTCCAAACCAAAGTCAGCGACTCCCAAGGCAACGTTTATTGGACAGCCCTGATCAGTGACCCGAAATTTTACCAGGAGTTCTTCGCCAAGCTCGATCGAGGGTTATTTATTCAGAAGCAAGGACTTTGAGGCTAAAAGACAGTTCCTCAACGTTTTCGATGGAATATATCAGATGCCAGATGTAATTTCCGGATAGAAAACTGGGCACCAGACCGCCGGGCTCGGTGGTTCGGAGTCTCGGCTTCGGTCGGCTACGCGCTCGAGCTGCGATCACGATAAAATATTTGCAAATGCCTGGGCAAATCGCACACGTTGTCGGCTAAAGCTGGGACTCCGAACCACAAAACTGGCTTTCAGCACTCGATCAAGGCAACCAAACCTCACCTCGAAGATCGACAATCTGCCTTAAACAGAAATTTCTTATGGCATTCGCTCTATAACGTACTGCAAAATAAACGGACGACTCAAGGTCTTAACTCCGGCTCGTTTTCGACGCTGTAAGTCAATAGTCCATCCACGATCCGGGCGGCGGAGGTGTAGGGATGTTCCTGGATTTTCTTTTCGCCGAGGATGTGCAGAACCTTGACTCCTCGCGCCTTCAGGTAATCCGCAATCATCGAACGGTGACACTGCCACCAGACCGCCTCGGCGCACATGATGGCGGTCCGCTTTTCCGCAGCGATCTTGAGAAGTTTCTCAATCGCGTCAACGAAGGGAGTCGTCATCATGTAATCGGCATAGCCTCGGAAGGAGGCATTGCGCCAAATGGTATTCGGCGAATCGGGACGCGGTTTACGCAACCCGCCGAGTTCTTTCATATGAATGTAATCGATGCCGGAACGGTGCAGTGACTGTGAGAGGTTTTCAGCGTTGAACTGCGGATGCCGCTTTGAGCCGGGGAGTGTTCGCACATCGACGAGCTTCTGAATCTCCTGCGCTTTGAGTAAATTGATGAATGCGTCGATCGTCAAAATCGAGTGGCCGATGGTCCATAGCTGCGGCATCTGCATCCTTTAATATGCTCCAGCTGGCCCGAGCGACAAACTCGACTTTACCGCAAGTTGCGCGGACAGTTTCGCAGATGAAGTTCGTTCCTTTGCCGAGACGATTCTACGAGGCGCCAGCCGATGTGGTCGCGCTCCAACTGCTTGGCCAGCTTTTGATCCGCCAGACTGCGAACGGCTTCTGCGGTGGGGCCATCGTCGAAGTGGAAGCCTATTTACGGGATGATCCGGCGTGTCACGCGTCCCGGGGAGAAACACCCCGCAACCGCACGATGTTTGGCGAACACGGGCACAGCTACGTCTATTTGATCTACGGTTATCATTGTTGTGTCAACGCGGTCTGTCAGCCGAAGGGTGTTGCGGAAGCGGTTCTCATTCGCGCTGTGGAAGTGACCTTCGGTGAAGAGGTGATGCGCCAAAATCGTAGGATCCCCGAGTTGCGCGATCTCACCAACGGCCCGGCAAAGTTGTGCGCTGCCATGAACATTGATCGCCAGCTCGACACCGTGGATTTGTGTGACGTGAATTCCCCTTTGTTCATAGCAAAAAATCCGGCGCTCGAATTGTTTCGCAAAGAACGCGGACCCATCGTGACGACGACGCGCATCGGCATTTCCAAAGCGGCCGATCTTCCGCTGCGCTTTTACCTCGACGGAAGCCCGTTCATTTCAAAACGGGTTGTGGGCTCCAAGCTGAAAGCCAAAAGCAGAATCAAACTGAACGGCGAAGGCCCGGCGAAGTAGAGCGCAAAGATTCTTCAGGGACATCTGCTTCTGCCGCGTGCAGCTTTTCGGCAATCCATCGGACCGTCCTGGTCATTAAGGGAAGTGAAAACAAGGTCGTGATATGTCCATGTTGAACGCGCCAGATTTCCGGTCGCCAGATCTCAGCGAGCTCTTCAATGGCTGCTTTGTCCGCAAACAAATCATGCTCGGCTTCAATGAAGAGAAGATCCTTCTCGGAGGCTTTCGTTGGGAGGGTAAGAAGGTTCAGTTTCTTAAAATCAAAGGCGACGTTTTCCAGGCTGCGTCGCAACGGTGCGCAGAAGTCGAGATTCTTGATCGCCACGTCCATGCGCGTGATCGGGACCACCAGCACGCCCAAATCGACCAGAGGTTCATGCGCGAGGATTAGCCCGGAAATCCAGCCGCCAAGGGAAACGCCCCAGAGCCCAAGCTGTTTGCAACCTTGTGCGGAAAGCCAACCCAATAACGCGCGCACATCGCAGATCGACTGACGGGCCGCTTGCACTGTGCAAAACAAATCCTCGGAAATGAAATCATTTACCGCCGCGCGACTTCGCGGCCGGCGCTGCAGTGTGAACGGCAACTCAATCATCGCTGCGTTGATCCCGGCACGAACCAGCTTGCGGGCGAAGATTGGGTATTGATAACGGTAACCGAATTCGTCATTCCACCCGTGGACGAGAACAACGGTTGGTTTTTCCTGCCATTTCCCCGGACAGCGGAATAGTTGCGCGTGGACGATATTTGCTTCCTGCCACGGAGTATAAACCTGGGAGGTGAATTGCAGCCTGGTGTCAGAAAGCCATAGGAGTTCCGAGGGAGGTTTCGCGAAGTCACAAAAGAAATCGTTATGCTTCAGGAGTTCAATTGCCTCCTCGGCCAGCGGCAAATGGCTTCCCGGTATTGCCTGTGCGGCGCACGCGCGATTAATGATG
>JAQGOU010000594.1 GCA_028293445.1 Verrucomicrobiales bacterium
AGCTGCTTTGGAAGATTACGTGAAGAAACATCCGGAACTGGCCAAGAAGCAAGAAGCTGTCACCGCCTAAGTTTCCTTTTAGACGATTTTCGAAGCGCCGCTGATGATCAGCGGCGCTTTTTTTTGCGGACTCGAAGTGAGCACGAGGCAGACGGTCCGCGCTCAAGGACGAAAGCGCCATTAGCGGAGGGCATTGGCGGAGAAACGATACATGTCCCCTCGATAGACGGCATTTTCGACGTCGAGGATCATATCTTTACCACAGAAAATAACGCCATCGACGCGGAAGGCGGGCGTGGGCTTTTTCAACTCAAACACATCCAGCCACTCCCCTTCCAGCAACATGGCGCTGAGCATCTGGTTGGCCGCGAGCAAATGCAGTCCGTATTCTTTCTCGTAAATCTCGTAGAGCGATTTCTCCAGGTTCTTCCGTTGAATATTCGGACAAAGAGTCAGCGAAATATAGCGTGTCTCCTTCATCATCGGAATGCCGTCGGCAAAACGAATTCGTTCGATCTCACAGAAAGGACCTTTCAACGTAAACTCGCGCCCGTTGATGTTTTGGGTGTGATTCTCTTTACGCAGGTGAAAACCGAGCAGCTTCGTCGAAGGTTTACGACCGGCTTCGAGCATGTTCTTCGTGAAGCCGAAGATGCGGTTGATGGAACGTTCGACCGTGTTGCTCTTAACGAATGTGCCCTTTCCTTTCACTCGTGTGACCCAACCGGTCTTTTCCAACTCGTGCAACGCCTTGCGCGCGGTCGTGTTGCTGACCTGATACTTCTGAATTAATTCGTTTTCGGAGGGAGCGAGAGAGTTCGGGCGGAGCTTGCCGGATTGAATGTTCGCGATGATCTCGCGGCTGATCTGAAAATACTTGGGAAGATGGTAGCGTTCGTCCGTCACAGTTCGTAGGCCAATGCTTTAAGCACCAGACCCAGACTGTCAACCCTAGTTATGGCTGCACGGTGATTTCTTCCCAGACGAGACCTTGCTTTTCCGCATATTCTGCCAGGACTTTTTCGTGTTCGATCAACACTGCCCGCACCACAGCCGAATCGTCAGCCCGTCCGACGCCTGGAATGGAATTCGGGATTAAATCGATTTGGCGGTGGGCGTATTGCAATGCGAATACAGCAGCCGCAGCTGTCACGTACGGAATCTCATCGGCTACTCCCTCGGCGAAGTCTTCCACGACCGCCGACAGGAATTCCAATTGCTCGGCGAGGTGCGGATAATCGGCGTCATCTCCTTCGGCGAATTCGAGCCGCAACATCGGCAGCTTACGGTAAGTTTCCTGCAATATCTTCGGCGTGATCTTCGCCAGTCCGTGATGCACAAATTGAACAATTTCGCCCATGCGTAAAGTTTCTCCCAAAACGACGAAAGCTACAAGCGGGCGCTCGCCGCGACCCTTGTCAGGGAGCTGAATGAAGGTGGAGTCGTCCTTATGCCCAAAAAACATCGAACAAATCAGATAATCTCGACAGGGCATTTGGGAATCGAGTCGAGAAAGGCTTGTCCGTACTTTTTTGTGAGCACCCGATTATCGAGAACGACCACAATTCCATTGTCGGATTTCGTGCGAATAAGCCGGCCGACGCCCTGGCGAAATTTCAGAATCGCTTCGGGCAAAGAAAACTCGCCAAAGGAATTTCCCCCACGCGCTTCTATGTTTTCAATCTTAGCCTCGATGAGTGGATGATCGGGTACGGCAAAAGGCAATCGCGTGATGATCACGTTCGACAAAGCCTCACCGGGAACATCAACGCCTTGCCAAAAACTGTCCGTGCCGAAAAGGACGGAATCCACATCCTCTTTGAACTTCTCGAGCATCAACGAGCGCGGCGTGCCCGTGCCTTGCACGAAACATTTCAGGCCCAGCCGATTGAAAAAAGGTTCCATGCGCTCGGCAACCTGCAGCATCAATTTGAAATTCGTGAAGAGCACGAACGCTTTTCCATGCGTCATGGTGATGAAGTGCTCGATCCATTGGATTAACGCTTTGTCGTAGCCCACCTCTCGAGGATCCGGCATCTTGGCCGCAACGAATACCTTCATCTGCCGCTCGTATTCAAACGGCGATCCAACCTGCAGCATAGTGGATTTCTCCGCACCCACCTGATGCGCAAAATAATTCAAACCTGTTTTGCGTTTTGGATTCTCGGACTTGGAATAGCCCACGGATTTGAGCTCGGTCGCAAGAGTAGCGCTCGTCATGACAACCGAGGTGTCAGAATTAAAAAGGCGCTGGCGCAGATAATTGGCGACATCGACGGGAGCCGCATTCAGGGAAAGATTCCGCTGCACCTTGCCCGCGCGTTCAACCCAATAGACATGACCTTCTTCACATTGGCTTAGAAAGACCGCGATCTCGCTCCGGAGTTCGGCCAGGCGCCGGTTGCATTCCATCAATTCCTGCGCCGTGTCCTTGTCTTCGCTCGTCTTGATCAACTCGCTGATCGCTTCCCGCACGCGCTGGATCGGGAGCGTGACTTCATCCTTCACCAAATCAGCGTTCCGGATCCGCAACTCCGTCCACGCTCGGTTTCCGCCCGAGGCAGGTCGTGCACGCGGACCGGGGTTCTGTCCGATCCGTTGCGCCAGTTCTTCACAAGCCGTTTCCACCTCTGCAAAAAAAGTATCCGTCGCGTGCAGCAGATCACCAACAAGCCTGACCGCATCTCCTTTGCGCAGGCTGGCCAGCAAACCTTTTTCAGTCCTCGGATTCCAGAGACGCTGCAGGGAGTATCGAAGTTGCCCGCTCGAAACGCTCAGGCCGATGTGTTTCGAGGCGACGTTTTCGACCTGGTGCGCTTCGTCAAAAATAACGAAGTCGTTCTTAAATAGAATTCCTCCTTCCGCAGTATCCTCCGCGATGCTGCCGAGGTTCATAAAGAAAAGCGTGTGATTAAGGACCAGGACATCGGCTTCAAGAATCCGGCTGCGCGCGCGCTGGAAAAAACAGGGCGTATGCCCGGGAAGTTTTACAAAATCAGATTGGTGTCCGCAGAGCTTCGGAGTGCAAAGTCCACGTTCCGAGCAAACCATCGCCCAGACTTTCGGATCAGGCTCAGTGTCGAAGTCAGATAGGCTGCCGTCTTTAGTTTGCTGCGACCATTCAACGATCCGTCGCAGTTCGGAAATTTCCGGCGTGGTGAACAAGCTGTCCGCCTGTTGCATGGCCTTGTGCAATCGCCGCGTGCAGAGATAATTCTGCCGCCCTTTCAGCATCGTGAAGGAAAACTTAATCGGCTCAGGTAATGCGCCGAGAACCCGCTCGAGCATTGGCAAATCTTTTTCAACCAACTGCTCCTGCAGATTAATGGTGTGCGTTGAAACGACGGCCTTTTTGGAATGGGTGACAGCGAAAATGATTGCGGGAATCAAATACGCGAGACTCTTGCCAACACCCGTTCCCGCTTCGACCACCAGATGTTCTTTGCCTTCGAGCGCCTTGGCGACGGCAACAGCCATTTGTTGTTGTTGCGGGCGATACTCGAAGTTTTTTGCCTTCGACAAAATGCCGGTGGGAGAAAAGATTTCTTCGACCCGCGCGATCAAATCCGAGCTGGAGCCGGCAGGATGTTGGTCGATGAAGCTGATCATTTCTTTACCGCACGCTGGCGGCGATTACGGCAGACAAATTAACCTAGCTGCTGCGAGGCCTCCACACGATAATTTCCTGAGCAGCTTTGTTCTTGGCGACAAGATTCGCCGGCAAGATGCCACGCCAGTTCAGGCATGGATAAATCAATGAAGACCGTCCGATGATGCTCCCAGGGTTCAGCACCGCGTTGCAGCCGACTTCGGCATAGTCACCGACCAGAGCGCCAAACTTTCGCAAACCGGTATCGAAAGGAACGCCCTCTTTTTCCACAAAGACGTTGCCCGGCGTCAGTTTTACGTTCGAAATTTTTACGCCCGCACCGAGGTGTGCTTTGTAGCCAAGGATGGAGTCGCCGACATAATTAAAATGCGGCACGGCACAACCGTTGAACAACATGGAATGCTTGATCTCGCAGGAATTACCGATCACGCAATTATCGCCGATGATGACATGGTCCCGGATATAGGCATTGTGGCGGATCTCGCAGTTCTTTCCTATAATCGCCGGGCCTTTGATCATCACGCCGTCTTCGACAACCGTGCCTTCGCCAATGAAAACGTCGTCTCCAATAAAGGCGTCGCCCTCACAACGATTGTGCAACGCCGGACGCAGGTTGGCGCGGAGATAGTCCTTCAACCTTTTCAGCGCGTCCCACGCAAAGTCACAGCCCTCAAAGATTTTGGCGTGTTCGGTCTGGGTCAGGTCGAAAAGATCAGCTGGCTTAAGCATAACTTTGCGGTGAAAGTTTAATCCGCAAAAAGGGCCTCGGCAAATTGCTTCGCATCGAAGGGCTGCAGATCATCCGCCTTTTCGCCCAGGCCGATGAACTTGATCGGCAGGCCGAGTTCCTTTTGGATGGCAACGACCATTCCGCCTTTGCTGGTCCCGTCCAACTTCGTCACCACCAAACCTGAGAGGGGAACCGCTTTGTGAAATTCGCGCGCTTGGTTTAAAGCGTTCATACCAGTAGTCGCATCGAGCACCAGCAAGACCTCGTGTGGCGCGCCCGGCAATTTTTTGCCGATGACCCGATGGAGCTTTTGCAGTTCCTGCATGAGATTCTGCTTCGTGTGAAGTCGGCCCGCTGTATCGATGAATAGGTATTGCGCATTGCGCGCGAGCGCAGCCGTGATGGCATCGTGGGCGATTGCCGCCGGATCAGCACCGTGCGCACCCGCAATGACGGGCACCTTCAAACGATCTCCCCAGAGTTTGAGCTGCTCAACCGCCGCGGCGCGAAAGGTATCGCAGGCCCCGAGCACCGCTGTCTGGCCTTGCGATTGAACCGAGTGTGCCAGCTTGGCGGCCGTGGTGGTTTTGCCTGTCCCGTTCACACCCACAATCGAGACCACGGTTAACCCGGGTTCGCGTCGCAAGGCGGTCGCGGTATTGGAAAGAGAAATTTCAATCTCGCGCTTGGCAATGCCGAAGACATCCACCCCTGTGCTGCCTTGCGTCTCGTAGGCTTTTTTGACCGCCGAAATAATTTGCGAGGTTGTCGCCATCCCAAGATCGGCGGCGATCAGCGCTGCTTCCAATTCCTCCAAGGTTGCGCCCGTGAGTTTCGGCGAACCGGTGACCACGCGCTTGATTTCATGGACGAGCTTGTTATGGGTTTTCTGCAAACCCTCTTTGAACTTTTGAAATAAACCCATTTGAGTTGCGAGGTGGTATCAGCCGTCAGGATTTGAGCGAAGACTTTTGTTGATTGATCGCAGCTTTCCGAGCCTTCAACTTTTTCACGTAATCGTAGGGAAGCTTCACGCCACCGATCAGTGGCTTACCTTTACTCATGCCGTGACAGTCTGATCCGCCGGTAACCAGCAGGTTGAATTTTGTAGCGAAATTGAGATAGCGCTGCGAATCGGTCGCCGAATGTTTGCTGTGAAAACATTCTATGCCGTCGAGACCGGAGTCAACGAGTTGCGGAATCAGCTCATCGGTGCGATTCAGGCCGGGATGCGCCATGACAGCCAACCCGCCCGCATCATGAATGAGATCAATCGCCTGCACCGCGGAAATTTTTGTTTTAGGAACGTAGGCGGGTCGATTTCGTTTCAGAAATCGTTCGAACGCTTCGTCCATGCTGGTGCAAAACCCAGCTTTGACCAGGGCGCGCCCCACGTGAGGCCGACCAGGTGATCGACAATTCGCCAGTTTGAAAACGTCTTCGGCCTTCAGTGGAATTTTGTGCGCATTCAGGCGGGCGACCATTTCGTAAATTCGCTCCTGACGTCCTTGCTGAAATTTGACGATTTCCGCCAGAAGCTTCGGTGAATGGATGTCGAGGAAGTAACCGAGCACATGCAACTCGTCGCTGTAAAGCTCAGCAGTCAGCTCCGTGCCAGGAATGAATTCGATTCCGACAGCCTTGCAGGCTACGCCCATGCGCTCGCAGCCTTCCACGGTATCATGATCCGTGAGCGCCATCGCCGTGAGTCGATACCGATGTCCATGGCCCACCAATTCTTCCGGGGAGTAAGTGCCATCGGAAAAACTGGTGTGTAAATGGAGATCGGCAAACATGACTAAAGGCCTCTACCTGGACGCATCAACTGACCGCGAACGCGATCTAAAATCCCGTTGACGAACTTCCCGCTGTCGCCCGTCGAAAATCTCTTCGCGATATCAACCGCTTCATTGATGCTGACGACAGGAGGAATATCGTCGCGAAAGAGCATCTCGTAAATTGCCAGACGCAGAATATTTCGATCGACCACCGCCATGCGATGGAGATCCCAATTCTGTGCGTATTTCTTAATTTCCTCGTCCAGTCGATCTCGATTTTCCACAACGCCGCGGATCAATGGATCAGCGAAAAGGCGTGTGGCCGCTTCCTCTGTTGTTGGCGGCGGCAGCTCAGGTGTTTCGCCCCACATCGCCGGACCTTTATCGCCAGCGATGGCGGACGCACGTTGAGACTCCCAAAAATGATCGAGTGCCTGATCCAGCTTTTCGGGCGGATTCAGCTCGTGCTGGAAGAGAAACTGTACGGCGCGTTCACGCGCCTCACGTCGTTTTCCCATACGAACACTTTGACGCCAAAAAAATTTGATGCAAAAGGAATTTTGCTAATTCGCAGCAAACGTCATGATCCAGCCCTTAACCAACTAGACGTTTTCAGGGATGTTGAAGCGCGGTCCCGGCTCAGTCGAAGAATATTTCTGCAGCGTTTCCTTAATTACGCGCTCCAGGTCAGAAAGTTGAAACGGCTTGGCCAAATGGGGATTGCCCGCGGCTTCGAGGAAGCTGCGCGTTTCGTCGTTCACAATGTCGCCGGTAAGGAAAATAATTTTGCGCGCCAGGGCTTCCCTGTTTTGAGCGACGCGTTGGTGGAACTGCTGGCCATTCATCACCGGCATCCGGAAGTCGGACAGAATGACATCAAACTCATGCACCTCGATTAATTCCAAGGCCTGGTTCGGATGCAACGCAACCACTGGATTATGTCCGAGCATGTTCAACATTTCGGAAAGCAATTCGGCGATCGTCTGCTCGTCGTCCAGGATCAGAATCTTCGCGGGCCTGGCTTTGGGGGCAACCGCAGGCCGACGGACGATCTCCGTGGTTGCTCCGGACTGCGCTCCTGCCACCCGAATCAAAGGGAATTCAAGAACGAATCCGGCGCCGCCGATGGAGGATTTCTGATAGAAAATCCGCCCCTGATGATCCGTCATGATGCTGTGGGCAATCGATAGCCCCAAGCCAGTGCCAGTACCGACAGGTTTCGTGGTGAAGAAAGGTTCGAAAATTTTGGATTCGAGTTCAATGGGAACCCCCGGGCCGTTGTCTTCCAGCCAGATTTGCACGATCTCATCCCGCACCAACGTCTTGACCTTTAGCCGACGCGGTTTCGGCTGCTTTTCCATCGACTGAATGGCGTTGGTGATCAGGTTGGTCAAAATCTGCTGGGTTTGATCTGCGTCGGCGTAGGTTTTCGGAAGTTGCGGAGCCAAATCAAGCTTCAACTCCACGCCTGTGCTCCGCAGATCGAAGCTGCGCAGTTCGCAAATCCGTTCAATCAGTTCATTGAAATCCACCATGCCCCGACGCGACGGCTGCTCGCGGGCAAAGGCCAGAAAATTACGGACCAGTTTGGCGGTGCGACTGCATTCCTGGGCAACTTTCTGCAAGTCTGAGCGGGTCTGAGAAGGCAACTCGTGATGCGCGAGGATTAATTCCAAATACCCTTTGATGACGGCGAGCGGATTATTCAGTTCGTGCGCAACACCCGAAATCATCTGGCCAAGTGCAGAAAGCTTTTCAGCCTGTCGCAACTGTTGTTCGAGGCGGGCGCGCTCGGTCATTTCCCGGAAGAAAAACTGATAAGCCGGTTTCCCCTCGAAATCGATCAAGGCCCCTTCCACCTCGGAAGGTGTTGCGCCGCCATTGCGACCCACCAGCGTGAGATTCGCTTGCTGGCAGATCCAGCTAAACCACTGGTCAGCTCCCTTGGGAGCTTTGTCGCCGGCGTCGCTCTGGCAAAAATTGGAGAGCACTTGCTGTTGCGCTTCGTCTCGGCTCAGACCGAGCAAACGTTGAGCGGTCTGGTTTAATTCCAAAATGCGCAGATCACCCGCGCTGGTAATAATGATCCCTTCACTCGCCTGATCGAAGAGACTGCGATAACGCTCCTCGGTCGAGGTAACCTTGGATTTTAAAAAGTTGGTTTCCGTTCTCTGGACGCGGATTTGTTCAAAGGCATTTTGATTGGCAATGCGAACCTCCTCAAGAACCAGGATAATCATGCTCACCGCGATGAAGAGTTGCAGCACCGCTGAAATGAAAAATGCCATCGCGACCAGATGATCGGTTCCCTGCAGAAAAGGATAAGCGCAGAAATAAACTCCCCATAAAATGAATCCCAGGGACAGCAAACCTGCCCCCATGAATTTGCGTTTGCGGCGATATTGAAAAAAGCAATTCGCGGTCAATGCGCTGGCCAGACCGATCAATCCGAAAATGGGAACCTGAATGGCAAAGTGGTTCTCAAGATGATAGGCACCGATGTAAATCCACGTCAGCAAAAAGGCCGAGAACAAGCCCATCAAGCGTTGCGGAACTTTTTGTCCTAG
>JAQGOU010000613.1 GCA_028293445.1 Verrucomicrobiales bacterium
CATTCGGAAACCTAAACCCAACGTATGCACGATAAAGGCAAGGACGCCCAGCGACACGGCAGACTTTCTGACCCATGGCGCCAAGGTAATCCAATAGGTAAAAGCGAGTAACAAAGCCACAAGGTAAATCGCCATCGACTGAGTGAAAGGATCCACCTGGTTAAAGAAATATTCCTCGCGACCTTTTTTGAGATCGGGGACCAACTTGTTCATCTGCAACCAGACACGATAGTCAGCGATGGCCTGGTTAAACTCCGTCGGTTGCTTTTTCGCATAACCGCTCGCGATCGCGGCCAAATGCGAGACCGCCGGATGAATCTCGCTCGATCGCATTCCATCCATCAACAATGCGCCGATGTTGTTCCAGGAGTCGCGTGATTGATCGGGTAATGGCGGGACGATCAATGCGAAAGTTATCTTGGAAATGCCCTCATACCGTTTGAAAAACGCACTGAGGGTTTGTAAGTCTACTTCTTCAAACTTCTCGCCATTCTCACTCGCGCGCAGTGCGGCCAGTCCAACCGGGATCTTTTCCTTGTAAACGTGGAGCTCGTGTTTGAAATCCGTTGCGCCTTCGGGTTGCAACGTGTTTTGCAGGAAATGAAACTGGACGAGGCTTTGATACAAATGCATCAAATCTTTCTGGAACGGCGTGCGCAATTTCGAACCATCTTCACCGGCGGCTTCTCGCACCTCTTCGGCCTCCATGATCTTGCGCGCTTGCGTATCAATCTCTTCGAAGTGATTGGTCAGGTCGTTGAAAGAATAATATTCCAGCTTCGCTCCCAATGTTCCGAGCATGCTTTCGACGTCAGGATGCTGGGTGCGGAAAATCTTTCGAGTCGCGGCATCATCCGGTCGCGTCATCGCTTCGATGATCCATTCGGTCGGGCCCATGTATTTGCCATCCGAAAGCTTTACCTTGGATTTCCCGCTCATTGTCAAAAGCGTATTGCGGGCAATCGAATCGAACGGCTGAATGCGTCCATTCGCCAGAACCGGTAATCGGCCAAACGCGGCGAGGTCATAGCCGTCTTTCGGTTTCGGGGCGCGGAAGGCTCCCATGATATATGCAACGAAACAGACCACTAAAATCCACGGTATCCACTTTTTCATGACATCACTTTCTGAAATTGTTCTTTCTACCGCGCGAACGTTAAGTCCGCGCTTCTACGAATAATGTTTTCTCCCTAACCCTCTCCCGCTGGGAGAGGGGACTGCCGATGGAGCCGTTCTTGGGCTTGAAATTTCTTTGGCGGATCCAACGCTCGAGTCCTGCAAGGAGCGTCCGCCAATCCTCCCTCTCCCAGCGGGAGAGGGTTGGGGTGAGGGAGAACGCGCACTCAAATCAGCGGCGTCCGACTTTTCACTTAACGGTCGACAATACGCTGGCATCTGACGAGGAGCACGTTTTTGCAAATCCGCCCAAATTGTGTCCCGAACGCTCTCCTTGTCTCGACGCAAATGAGAGCTCCAGAACCGGAGAACTTTTATATTGCGAGCATTTAACCATGCGTCTCGTATTGCATCTTTACGTTGATTCTCTGGCCATCCGTGCTGGAAACCATCGACTTCGATATTCAACGCTGCTTCATTGCAGAAAAAATCTAACACATACTCGCCAATAGGATGTTGCCGACGAAATTTGTAACCAGAAAAGCGCTGATCACGGAGCCAACTCCAAACAAGCTTCTCGCCCGCGGAATCTCCCTTTCGGAGGTTGCGGGCAATCGCGGTTAGTTTTGGATTTTGTTTTCGCACTTTAACTCACTCTTTATTTGAGCATTCTCCCTCACCCTAGCCCTCTCCCGCTGGGAGAGGGGACTGCGCTTACGAGCTTCTCGTGTTCTTCGTCGCAACTGGCGCAACCGTGGTTTGACGCGACGGTTTTGGCAACGGTGCCGATGGCTCTTTTCGTTTTCGCGCGAAGCCAACCAGATGTATTAAAAATTGAATGATCAAACCGAATCCTACGAGGAAGCAGGAAACGTAGGGAGTGGCGGCCGCCGGATTATTCACCACTTGCAGAATCGTCACGACATCGCCGCGTTCGAAGCTCGCCTGGTAATAGGTTTCCCCGCCGTAACGCAACGGATTATTCATGTAAATCAAAACATCCCGATCCTCACCACGCGACGGATTGTTGAGATGAACCCGGCTCGCGAAGTTCTTCGGAATATCTGTGCCCTTGTAACTATCATGCTGAAACTTCAGGAGAGTGAGGTTAAACGGTTTGTAATAACGGATGGGACGCAACGCAATCTCATACGTATGACCGTTGTAGGTGAACGATTGCGGCGCATCGAGTTCGCCTCCGAGCAACTTACCGAATTGCCCGCGCATGTTGTGAATCCAGGGATATTTAGTTAACCAGTTCGAGACGGTCCACTCTCCGAGCGAATGTTTATCCGGAGCAACGATCTCAACGAGAGCTGTCGGCTTGTTCTCGTCATTCATTGATGTTGCCGTGGCCAACTGAGTGAACAGCAGTCGTTTTCCGATTCCTTCCGTGGCCTTGATTTTATTTTCGCCTGCACTCATCGGCCCGGCGGGCTCGGAATTGAGGAAATAATTTTTCACGCGGATCGTGAAGGGCAAACTCGGGTGGTTGATCTCGCCTTTTTTCGCAATCATCGATTCGGGAATGACCACCACGTCGTCCCGATCCGGATTCGTCGTGTCAATCACGGCGAGTTCGTTATGCCTTGAATCGTCGGAGTAATTCTTCGTCTCGTTCGGTTCCAGCCGCATCGTGCTTTCCGTCTGGAACACTTCCGTGAGGAATTGGCCCATCAGCAAGAAGATCAAACCGATGTGCGTCAGAAATATTCCGCTTTTCTTCCAGTTAAACTTGAAACGCTTGATGTGCGCCGCAATCAGATTAACCAGCAGCAGATAGCCGAGAAGCCAGCCGCCCGGGAAAACGGGAATATGGGCTGAATGCAGGACTTCGCTCGGAGTCGAAGGCTCCAGCGGGATCCAGATCATCGTCAGCGCCTTCTTGATGCCGGCCCACATCGGCGCCGCATCGACAAACCACGACCGGAACAACTTGTCCTGTACGATGTAAAGCCCCAGTGGCTCCTGGGCCATCGTGCCGATGAAAACCAGGATCAGCGCCAGGCACAGGAGAACGACCGTCAGCCGGAGCGACGTAAAGAAATTGATGATGCGATGGAGCATTACTTGTAACGAACGGTTTGAACGAACTTGATGAAGGACTCTTTTTCGTGAGCGATAACTGTTTCTTCGCCCACCAACTTGTAAAACCAGGTGCTGTCTCCGTGCGGCACGGCGAGCGCCACCATGCGCGCGGCGTTACCGGATTTGGCATCAGTTCCTTTGAGATCAACGGCGGTGGCTTTTCCACCATCCTCGACAGCGATCGTTGTGATCGATTGCGGCAATTCATCCGGGGTAATCGGAGGCAATCCCATTTGTCCACGCCAACGATTCACATTTCCGAACGTTCCACCGACGTCGCCTGGGAAAACGCTGATCGACACGGTGGCTTCCTTGCCATCATTTAAAACAGAAAAGCTTTTCAGAATCATCATGCCGGGCTTCTTCGCCTTCCAGTTGGACGGTACCTGCCACTTCGGTTCTTCAGAATTTCCTTCAGCGGCCGCCGCGACGGGTGTGTTCAAAGGGGGAGCCCCGGGAATTCCGGCGTGCGGGTCAGCCGGAATATCAGCGAGACCGGTGTGTGGATCGGTGGCTGCATCGCCGTGGTTATGTCCATCGCCCGGACCGTGTGCCGTCGCCCCGGCTTTTGCTTCAAAACGAATTGATTTGAGGAATTCCAAAAAGGTTTCCGTCGCCAGGGTGACGACTTCCTTATCGCCGCGCATTTTGAAAAACCAGGTAGCTCCGGCACGAGGCAGGGAAGCCACGACGGTCCGCGACTGGTCTGCATTGAAATCGTATAACTTTGCTTTAGCGGCACCCACATCGACAGACTGCGAGGAAATCTCACCCTCCTGAACCGCTGGCAAACCGAGTTCGCCGCGCCAACGATTAACGTTACTTAATTCTCCACCGACCGACCCGGGGAAGGAAGTGATGGTGACGTCCGCCTTTTTGCCGTCTTTACCGGGGATGACGAAATTACCCAGGCGAATGCTGGTCGGCGGGAGTTCCTGCCAATCCTTCGGGGTGGTCCATTGCACGGGCGACGCATTGACGTCGACTCCACCTTGTGCCGCCATCGGTTTCTGGATGGACGGCCGACTTTTCGGGATCGAATAGGTTTTGATCTCGTCTTTGCAGAATGCCCCCATTGTTCCAAGGAGAAGCGCGGAAGTAATGGCCAGTTTAAGTTCGGTGGATTTATTCACGTCGATGTCGGGGAAAAGATAGCACGGGTCACAGGGAGCAAAAGCCGTTTTTTGCCATCGTTATAGCATTTCTTGTTCAATGGCGAGAAGCGGCGGCCTCGAACAAAGTGGTTTTTCTTACCTCACAACGTTCGCGACGTGATTTTTGAAGCCAAAACTGCCGCGTATAATCTCAAGCCAAAATTCTGCCTGTCACGCTCTGGAGGACGTGCGAAACGGGAAAAAACATCCTGAAAAATTCCCCGCGATCCGCCGCGACCGTCAAAACACTCTCCCCGGCTCCGATTCCCGCGTCGCGCGCCCAAAAACATCCTGTAAATGACCGCTGCGCGAAAAACGGACGGAATTCCACGCTGGAAATGATCGATGCGCCGTTAGCACGCTCATTTTCAGGAAGGAAACGACCGGTGTTCCAGAAACGAGCAAAATTTCAGGCTGGAAATGACCGCTGCGCCAGAAATGCGCAAAATTTCAGGCTGGAAATGACCGCTGCGCCAGAAACGCGCTGAATTTCACGCTGAAAATGTGCCGGATAATGTTAGCAGCTCCATTTTCAGGATGGAATTGGGTGCTGCTACGCGTAACCGGTCGGTTTTCAGGAAGGAAATGACTGCTGCTCCCGGTAACACGTCCATTTTCAGGCTGGAAATGAGTCCACTACGCGTAGCAGCTCCGTTTTCAGGATGTAATTGGGTGTCGCTCCGCGTAACCGGTTCATTTTCAGGATGAAAATGAGTGCCGCTGACGTAAACGCCGCCATTTCCAAGATGAAATTAAGCCTCTTAACGGTAACAGACGTGTCTACAAGACTGTAAACCAGCGACTTACGAATATTTGAGTCAGAATTGGCTGTTTTCGCCCATCCGGTGCCCGCACCTTCGGTTTCCGCAGCGAACGCCCTTCTGTGGCCGCTACTTTTTCTCCAAATACTCGATCAATTCCTTGTTCTCCGCCCGCACGGCCCGTTTTTTCAGGAGAGAGACGGTTTCGGGGCTGTTGTCGTTTTCCAGCACTTTGTCAGCGAGCTTTTTGGCCCGTTCCGTTTTTTTGCTTCCTGCTAAAATCTCCAGATAGATGGCTCCTTTGCCGGAAATATATTTTTTATTGCTGTCCTCCATCCGCTTGTTCGATTCCGCTATCATCTTCTCGACCTCGGGCGACATGCCGGTCGTCGGAGGTCGGTGCATCCACGAAAAACTTTTCTTCACTTCCTCAAACTTAAGTTCCGGATCGGGGATGGCGTCCAATACCACATCGTAGCGCTTGTGTTCCAAAAACAACTCCATAAACCAAGTGATCAACTCATTCCGATCCGACGAGGCCGGCGGCAATTTGTCGAACAGTTCGAGCGTCCGTTCACTTTGGCCAAGTGCCCCATTCAAAAAGCCCAGATCCGTCGCGGTGTGCTCTTCCAGTTTGCCCGCCGATACAACCTTATCGAGTTGATCGCGGCGAGTCTTCAACGCTTCAAGGGCGGGCGGGTATTTTTTGCCCAAGCCGCTAATATCTGATAAAAGAGCGGTGATCCGGCTGCCGGCAAAGCCGTTTTCATTTTCGCCCAGGTCCCAGCACCACAGAAACTCTTTCAGTGCTTTGGGATATTTTCCGAGTTGAACCAATTCCTCGGCCCGCTTCATTCGCACCGCTGGGTCGTTCGAAACCGCTTCTGCAGACACATATTCAAAGTCCTCCTTCTTCGTCGGCTGATTTGCCGCCATGTCACGGTAGATTTCTGTTTTAGTGCCGAATATTGTTTTTGCCCGTTCCTGGACTTCAGCCATGCGCTTTTTGGTTTCCTCTGCAATTGACGACGCAACCACCGAAGGGCTTCGAGGATCGTAGACCATCGGCGCGGGGGGCAAGACAGGATTCAGGCGAAGGCTCCGCGTTGGTATGCTGGGTAGCGCAAACTCTGATGGAGGGGCGGTGGGTGCAATCTTCAGGGTCCGGGTGGGTATCCTCCTCAGGTCCTCAGGTCCCGGCGACGGAACAGGGGGTTGCGGAACCATGGCAGTCGGCAAAACAGGCGCTGGCGCAACCACCTTCGGAGTGACATAGGCCAGGTCGTATTGACGTTGCTTTAAAAGAAAATCTTTCTTCGTGATCCAAAGTGTCATTTTGTGTCCGACCCAAAGTCCCGAGACGACGTAACACTTATCGCCTTCAACCGTATCATCGGGAAGCCGCGTCTCAATCTGCACCACGGGAAGCCAACTCGAGCCATTGCTGAAGAAAAGATCCGAAGCGGTTTTGTTCACGTTGTAAGAGTTCTTCATGGCTGATTCAAAATCCTTCTGCCGGCTGATTTGTGCATATTCATGAGAAAAGAATTCCTCTCCATCCGACCAAACGCCTCCATTTTCACCACTGTTGGATTTCGTCTCAATCCGGCACAAGTTCGGACGCGCAAAGTTGAGGGAAAACTCCGAGGTCAGGGTATGAATCTCGTCTGGCTTATCGGTGTAGCGCATTTCAGTGGTCTCCACGCCTTTGGCGCGAAAACTTTTCAGCGACTTGTACTTACTGATCGTGCGTTCGACGATTTGGCTGGCGGTCAGCTCGGGAAAAATTGGATTCGCGGTGCTGGCATTTGAGGACGAAGTCTCCTGCACCAATTTTACCCCGCTAAGATAAACCGTGCCGTGCCCCGGCAAAATAATGTTGAGTTTCAACCGCGTCGGCGTTGCGTCAATTCCGGTGCGGTTGAACGGGAGCGCAAGCTCACGCCAATGCGAGGTGCCGCTGATTCTCGCCATCGGACCGGAACCGATTTCTCCCAGGGTGCGCGAAAAATATTGTTGTTCCGCCGCGTCCGGTTGTGTTGGAGGAAAAACGTTCCACAATTCTAAAAAGGCGTTGCCCTGAACATTGTCGTATGCAATCTCACCGGTCAGCGCGTAAGTCGTTCCCGTGATCGACGGGTGATCAATTTTCAGTAAGGTTAATTGCAGCGGACTGTCGTTCGTGTTTTCGATTTTGAGAACGGTGCGCCCATTGGTTGTGGTCGTCACGCCTCCCAGTAAACGACCCTCAGATTGAAGCGTTTCCCAGTTAAACTCCTGCATGGTCAGCATCGTCGGTTCGACATTGATGTGCACGTTGACTTTACGGTGCTTCATCGCCGGGAGGGCGATGGCGAAAAGGATGGCGACGATGGCCACGATCACGAACAGGCCAATCGCAATCAAACAGCCGGAAGCACTCTTGAAAAACCAGCCTCGCGCCTTGTCCGTTGAAGAAGGTGCGGACGGAGTTTGTTGCCCGGCGGATTTTACCGTGGAAGTAGTTGCCTGGCCCGGGCTGCCGGCGATTTTGTCCACCTGCGTTCTAACTTCACTGACTTGTTGATAACGACGCGCGGGTTCTTTCTCGAGAGCGCGCAAGACGACTTCATCCAGACGCACATCGATCTGCACGCGTTCTGATGGTGCCGCAAAACGGCCAATCGGCAGTTCGCCCGTAAGCATTTCGTAAAACACGACGCCTAGGGAATAAATATCGGCGCGATGATCGACGTCGAGTGGCTTCTCAATCTGTTCCGGCGCCATGTAATGCGGCGTGCCCATGGTGACGCGCGTTTGCGTGATCCCGAACGGCTGCTGCTCTTTGCCTAACAGTTTCGCGAGTCCGAAGTCGGCAATTTTCACGCGCCCCTTTTTATCGATGAGAATATTACCGGGCTTGATGTCGCGATGAACGACCCCTTCGTCATGCGCATACTGCAACGCATCGCAAATTCTTGGGATGATGGTGAAGGCTTCTTCCGGCGAGAGCTTCTTTTTCGATTGCTCCAACTGCCAGAGGTTCATCCCGTCCACATATTCCATGGCGAAATAGAAGAGGTCCCCGGCTTTTCCGAAGTCGTAAACCCCGACGATGTTCGGATGATTGAGTCTCGCAAGCGCTTTGGCTTCGCGCGAAAAGCGTTCCGAAAAAGCAGGATCTTTGCTCAATTCCGGCGAAAGGATTTTCAAGGCGACGAAGCGGTCGAGTCCGGGTTGGCGCGCTTTGTAAACGATGCCCATGCCGCCTTGTCCGAGAAGTTCCAGGATTTCGAGTTACGGAAACAGTTTGCCGATTTCAGCGGACGACAGAGCAGGGGAAGGATTTCGCGGCGACTGAGTGGCATCGCCAAATTGACTGCCGAGACCTACTTTCATCAAACAAGTCGGGCAAAGACCTTGCGGTGCATCCGCGGACATTTCTTTCGCGCACGAAGGACAAATGCGTTTGGTTTTTTCGATCGGTGGCTGCGTTTGGAACGGAGCGGTCTGCTTGTTTTTCCGATTGAGCCAGAGAACCAGCGCGACAATGCCCCCTGCCATCATGAGAAAGAAGCCCATGGCCAGGAACAAAAGCACGATTTCGCCGCCGCCGAGACCAAGGATGGCGAACATGGGTGAAAGTATTATCGAATTCATTCTACGCGTTACAGAAGGAAATCTTCGCGAAGGTTACAGAATATCTGACAAAGGGGCGATGCGAAGCTCACGAGCTCAGCACGGCGAATAGATTTCGCAGTTCCTCTTCCACTTCGTCCCGACTGGAAACGGTATCCGCGATTTCCGCGCGCAACACTTCGCGGTAACGCTGGCGGAGGCGGTGCACTGCCACTTTAACATTTCCTTCGGTGGTCCCGAGTTGCGTGGCGATGGTGGCATAAGGAATCGCTGAACGTTCACCGGTCAGAGTGTCTTTGAGATGCTCGAATAATTCCTTCTTTCCATCCGCAACATATTCTTCGCGCAGGCGTGAGAGTGTGGCGTCCAGCAGCGTGATGGCCCAACGGCGCTCGAAGATTTTCTCGGCATCAACCCGGTCTGGTAAATCAACTGCGCAAAAGCTTTCGGCCGCCTTTTCGTCGATGGAGATAAAAGTCTTTTTGCCGCCTCGCTTCTGGGCTTTGGCTTTGTCCCATTCGTTCAGCAGGAAGTGTTTTAGTGAGGCGAGAAGAAACGAACGGAACTTCCCTTTGCCACGATCGACGTCGGCCAGATAGTTCTTCTCCAGCAAGCGTGCGAAAAACTCCTGGGTCAAATCCTGCGCATCATGCGGCGAGTTTCCCTGTCGACGTGTAAACGCGTAAATGGGTGGCCAGTACGTCTGGCAAAGTTTCTCCAGTGCGACGCGAGCATGCGTGGTGTCGCCGCGGGCTGCGAGGATCATGGTCCAGCGCGTCGGCGCGAATTGCGCTGGAGCTGTGGAATGGGATTTTTCCGTCGCGGGCACGACTCAGTGTTGCCGCATCCCGGTCAAATTGAAACAAAAAGAGCCAGCCGACTCGGCTGGCTCAAAGTTGCTAATTAAACTCGAAGCGCTTATTTCCCGCCAACAGACATGCCCAAAAGGAACATGATGTTGCTGGCCGTCTTCTTGAGTTTGCCCAAAAGCAGTTCCATCGCTTCGACCGGCGGCACGCCCGTGAGCGCGCGGCGTAGCACGACGACTTTGTTGAACTCGTCGGGGTGATAGAGCAGTTCTTCTTTGCGGGTGCCGGAAAGCTCGATGTTGATCGAGGGAAATATGCGGCGATCGACGAGGTGACGATCGAGATGCACTTCCATGTTGCCGGTGCCTTTGAACTCTTCGAAAATAACTTCGTCCATGCGACTGCCGGTGTCGACCAGCGCCGTGGCAATGATCGTCAGAGAGCCACCTTCTTCGATGTTACGGGCGGCACCGAAAAACCGTTTCGGTTTATGCAGCGCGTTCGCATCCACACCGCCGGAGAGAATCTTTCCAGAGTGCGGTTGGATGGTGTTATAAGCGCGAGCCAGACGCGTAATGGAATCCAAAAGGATGACCACGTCACGTTTGTGCTCGACCATGCGGCGTGCTTTTTCGATGACCATCTCGGCCACTTGCACGTGGCGTTCAGGTGGTTCGTCAAAGGTTGAAGCAATCACTTCAGCGCCTTTGCAACTACGCTCCATGTCCGTGACTTCTTCCGGACGCTCGTCGATCAGCAGAATGAAAAGATACGACTCAGGATTATTCTTGAGAATCGCGTTGGCGACCTTCTGCATCAGAACCGTTTTACCGGTGCGCGGCGGAGCCACAATCAATCCACGTGTTCCTTTGCCGATTGGACAAACGAGATCGAGCACGCGTGTGCTCAACTCGTCTTGAGATGTCTCAAGAAGGAAACGTCTGTTCGGGAACAGCGGCGTGAGGTTGTCGAAATGTGTTTTCTCTTTCGCTTTATCCGGATCTTCGCCGTCGACCGCTTCCACTTTCAGCAAGGCGAAGAATCGTTCTTTATCTTTGGGCGGACGGATCTGGCCGGCGATCAGATTGCCGGTTTGCAAATCGAAACGGCGAATCTGCGACGGAGAGACGTAAATATCTTCAGGGCAGGGGAGATAATTGAAACTGCGTGAACGGAGAAAGCCGAATCCTTCCGGCAAAATCTCGAGCACACCTTCAGAAAACAAAACGCCAGCGCGTTCGGCGTTCTTTTGGAGGACCTGAAAAATCAGCTCGTGCTTGCGCATCGTGCCGAAGTTCTCGATCCCCATTTCCTTTGCCATCTTGTTGAGTTCCGGCATCGGCATCGCCTGAAGTTTGGCAATGTTCAGGGCGTTCTCCGGCGCGATCTTGTCGCGGCGATTGCGCCAATATTCCTGTTCCTCTTTTTCGTGACGCTCTTCTTCTTCACGAGAATAACGGGGCTCACGTTCGTCGCGTCGTTCCTCCTGCCGCTGCGGCTGTTGCTGTGGTGGTGGCGCTTGCGGGGTTGGCGCACGTTCGTCGTAGTCACGATCCGATGGTGGTGGTTCCACGACCGGCGACATTCTCAAATCGGAATCAGATTCATTTGCTTCTTCCTTGGCTGGCACCGCAGGGGTGTTGGCTGCAGGAGCGGCGGACGCCATGGATTCTGGCGCGCCGGCGCGCGGTGGTTGTGGCGGTAATTCGGCGGGGGAAATCTGGACTGCGTTCGTCCCGGCTTTCTTCTTCTTGGTTGGTGTTCGTTTCGGTGTTGCGGCTCGTGGCATAAAACTCTCTTTATCGTAGGATTAATTAAAAAACGGCAGGCGTAACGGCAGGGGACACTGCTCTATACTACACCTATAGATAGCCTAATTTGAAATTTGTTCAAATCGGGGACTGACTTTCGTCAATACGGCAAGGGAAATCTTGCAGTCAACTCGCGAACACGCTGCCTGACCTGATGGGCCGCGTCAACATTTTTGATGTCGAGCAAAACCTCGCAAATCATATCAGCGATTGCCGCCATTTCGGCTTCTTTCATGCCACGGGTCGTCACGGCAGGTGTGCCGAGGCGAATACCGCTGGCCTGGAACGGAGAACGCGTTTCAAACGGAATCGTGTTCTTGTTCACCGTAATCCCGGCTTCATCCAGGGCGATTTGACATTCTTTACCCGTCAGGCCGCGTGCGCCGACGTCTACCAGCATTAAATGGTTGTCCGTGCCGCCACTGACCAGGCGGAAATTATTCTGCTGCATCCCTTCAGCCAATGCTTTGGCATTGGTGATGATTTGCTGCTGATAGCTCTTGAAACCGGGTTGCATGGCTTCGTGGAAGCAGACCGCTTTCGCCGCGATCACATGCATGAGCGGGCCGCCTTGAATGCCGGGGAACGCCTGGGAATCGATCTCCTTGGCATACTTTTCCTTACACATGATCAAGCCGCCGCGCGGTCCGCGCAACGTCTTGTGCGTGGTGGTCGTGACGAAATCGGCATGATCCATCGGACTCGGATGCAACCCGGCAGCCACGAGGCCGGCGATATGCGCGATGTCGGCCAGCAGATAGGCGCCGACTTCACGGGCGATTTCACCCATGCGTTTGAAATCAATGATGCGCGGGTAAGCACTCGCGCCGACCGTAATCATCTTTGGCTTATGTTCCCGCGCCATCTGGGCGAGTTGATCGTAATCGATCAGTTCGTCCTCTTTCCGGACGCCGTAATGAACGATCTCGAAGAATTTACCGGAGAAATTGGCTTTATTCCCGTGCGTGAGATGGCCGCCATGCGTCAGATCCATCGTCAACATCTTGTCGCCCGGTTTGAGCACCGAGAAATAAACCGCCATGTTCGCGCCGCTGCCGGAGTGCGGTTGCACGTTGGCGTGTTCTGCGCCGAAAAGCTTCTTCGCGCGATCAATGGCGAGTTGCTCCACTGTATCTACGTTTTCGCAGCCGCCGTACCAACGTTTCTTCGGATAACCTTCCGCGTATTTATTGGTCAGCACCGATCCCTGAGCTTCCATGACGGCGGGGCTCGTAAAATTCTCGCTGGCGATCAATTCAATGTTCTCTTGTTGTCGCTGGCGTTCCAGGAAAACCGCCTGCGCGATTTCAGGATCAACTTTGCTCAGTTTAAGTTCCGTAGGAGTAGAATGAGATTCCATTTTGTTAACACGTCGTTCGTGGCGGCCGCCTTCAAAGTGCGCCATGAGGAAAGCGTCCACGATTTTTTTCGCGAGGTCGGGAGGGGTAATTTTTTGGCCCAGGCAAATGACGTTTGCGTCGTTGTGCTGGCGGCAAAGCGCGGCCATTTCTTCGTTGAAGACCAGGGCAGCCCGAACACCGGGAACTTTGTTCGCGGTAATGCTCATGCCGACGCCGGTGGTGCAAATTAAAATGCCGAGTTCGCTTTTGCCGCTGGCGACGTTTTCCGCCACCGCATGCGCGAAATCAGGGTAATCACAGGAGGCGCCGGAATAAGGCCCCAGATCATTGACGCTGATATTGTTCTTCTTGAGGTGCGCTCGGAGCTCGTCCTTAAGTTGCAACCCGCCGTGATCAGATCCAATGGCAATCTTTGTCTCGGCACGTTTGTCAGAAGAGGTCGGCGTCACCGTCTGCTCGATGAACTTCAACATCGAAGCAATGCCCTGTTCAATCTGGTCGCGACAATTCAAATAGACGTCGAATGAACCTCCAATCGGATCGGAGATATCCTTTTCAAAAATATCCAGGGTGTCGTCGAATTCACGGAGCAAAAAGGTCTTTTCGGCCGCGTGCGGATACAAAAGGTTCACGGAATCGACATGACTGTGCGTCATGCCGAAAATGTAATCTGCTTGTTCGATGAGTTCTCCCGTCAACATGCGGCTGCGATGCTGTGAAAGGTCGATCCCCAGTTCTTTCAATGCGCGCACGGCATGGGTGCTGGCCACCTGTCCGTCGATGGCGCCTACGCCTGCCGAGAACACGCGATATTCACCGTGTCCCTTCACGGCGCTGCGAAAGAGCCCTTCAGCCATGGGGCTTCGGCAAATATTCCCGGTGCAAACAAAAAGAATAGTTTTCATCAAAAAAGCAGCGTCTCAAACTGCGGCGTGCTGGGAAAAACGTCAACGGTGAAATATCCGTAATCGACCCGCGCGCCGTAAAGGGCTTTGTCAGCGACTTTCAACTCACTTGGACGGCGGAGATACCGAACCTGTTGTCGATGTCAGATGGTACTTAGCCAAAATCGGATTAATGTCAGGATGTGTCTTTGCGTATTCTTTAAGGTTTGAAAGAAACGCGCTAATATTTGGCAGTTCGTTCTGGTTATACTGATCGAGGATTAATTGCTCCCGGGTCAGCTCCTTGTTCACCGTTCGCACTTGCGCCAGCAAATACAGGTTCACGGCTCCGCTGAAAACGATCACAACCACCAGGGTGGTCATCAACATCTTTTTCAATACATCCAGTTGCTCCTGGACGGTGGAGTTCTTTCCTTCCGACGAACCAGATTGTTTAGCGTCGTTCATACTATTTCGTCGGGGTGGAGGTTTTGGGTGGTACTGTGCCGATCGCTTTCAGGATAGGATTCACCGCGGGATGGGTCTTGCTGTATTCAATAACATCACCGGCGATTTGCTGCGCCAGAGCGCGGTTCACTTCACTCTGTGAAAGTTGCGCTTGCACGGTGCGCAACTGACTGCCATACCTGACGTAAGTAAAAGTCATCACAGTCGCCACGATCGTGCTGACTGCAAAGACGCCAATTAAAAATTGCACTGCAGAGTTTCGCTCCATAATTCGGGCAGGAATTAACCACTTCACTGTTCATTCTTCAAATGTTTTCGCGTCAGCCTTTATCCTACTAAAGTTTACTCTTTGAACTTCGCCGCGCGATTGTTACAAACCGCTCATGCCTGAAACGTTGAAAATCGGCTTTCTCGGTGCTGGAAAAATGGCGACTGCCCTCGCGAAAGGTTTTATCCGCGCAGGACTTTCCAAAGCCAACCAGATTATTGCCAGCGATCCAATGCCCGGCGCTCGTTCTGCCTTTGCCAAGGAAACCGGCGCCAAAACCACGACCTCCAATGTCGACGTCGCCAAATTCGCCCAGATTTTGATCCTCGCGGTTAAACCGGGCAACGTCTCTGAGCTGTTGGAGGAAATCCGTTCCACCTTCTCGGCCAAACATCTCCTGATCTCGATCGCCGCTGGGGTTCCCATTCTGAAAATGGAAACCGGCCTCGGAAACAACGCACGCGTCATTCGGGTCATGCCCAATACGCCCGCCCTGGTCGGAGCATCGGCCACCGCCTTTGCTCCCGGACGAACCGCGACGAAAGGCGACAGCGACCTTGCGCAGAAGCTTTTTTCCTCCGTGGGCATCACCTTTCAGCTGAAGGAATCGTTGCTCGACGCCGTGACCGGCTTAAGCGGCAGCGGACCGGCATATGTTTTCATGACCATCGAAGCGCTCAGCGATGGCGGTGTCGCCGCTGGCTTGCCGCGCGATGTTGCGACTCAACTCGCCGCGCAAACTCTCTATGGCAGCGCGAAAATGCTTTTGGAAACCGGTTTGCATCCCGGCGTCTTGAAAGACATGGTGACCAGTCCGGGCGGCACGACGATCGAAGGCTTGCACGAACTGGAAAAAGGAAAAGTTCGCGGTGCCTTCATCAGCGCCGTGCGTGCGGCTACTGACAAATCAAAAAGGTTGGGGCAGAGTTAGTCTGTGCTTTGTTCTTGAGTAAGAGACCAGCACCGCGTTGCCGTTTAGGATGCAAACACGCCATTCCACGCCCCCGCTGATTTGCGAGGTCCAAACGATTCACACCCCTGAATCGCTCGTGCAGCAATTGGCCCGCACCTCTGGGGTTACGCTCTTACGCAGCTCGCTCGTCGATTCCCAGGGCCGTTATTCTTTCGTCACCGCCTCTCCCTTTCTCACGCTCCGCTCCTTCGGTTCCCGCTGTGAAATCGTTTCCACGGAAACAGCGCACGTCCAGTTCGGCAATCCCTGGCATGTGCTCGACGGCTTGATGGCCCGTTACGAATTGCTCGATGAAATTGATTTGCCGTTCCCGCTCGGTGGCTGCTTCGGCTACTGGGGTTACGATCTCAAAAACTTCGTCGAACCCAAGTTGCCACGCCGCGCCGTCAATGATCTTGAGCTGCCCGATTGCCACGTCGGCTTCTACGACAGCCTCATGGTCTTCGATCATCACCTTGGCAAAACCTGGATCGTTTCCACCGGAGTTCAGGCGGACGGCTCCCGCACCGAGCGCCGCGCCAACGAACGCCTAACCTATTGGCAGCACATCCTCGAAAACCCCGGTAAGGATGAGTTCCACCTCGTCCCTGACTCTTTCGTCGAGAGAGATGCGCAAATAACCAAGGACGCCGCTTGCGCAGAACCAACCAGCGATAACGCGAATCTCATCCCTACCGCGATCGCCTCCAATCTCTCTCGCTCCGAATTCATCGCCAAAGTTGCCCGCGCGCAGAATTACATTCGGGCGGGAGACATCTATCAGGTCAATTTATCGCATCGCCTCTCCGCGCAGTGGACCGGTTCCGCCTGGGAATTTTTCCAAACCCTGTGTGACCTTTCGCCCGCTCCCTTTTCCGCGTATCTCGACTGCGGCGAATTCCAAATTGCCTCCTCGTCGCCAGAATCGTTCCTGCGCATGAGCGGTTCGCACATCAAAACGCGTCCCATCAAAGGAACGCGCCCCCGTTCCGCCGATCCCGATCGCGACACGCAGCTCACCTACGAACTTCAAACCAGCACCAAAGAGCAGGCTGAGCTGGTTATGATCACCGACCTCTTGCGCAACGATCTCGGAAAGGTTTGCGAATTCGGTTCCGTGCAGGTTCCTGAGTTGATGCGGCTCGAGCGCTACGCCCATGTGCAGCATCTTGTCTCCACCGTCGAAGGTCGATTACGTCCGGAGATGACTCATTTCGCCGCCTTCGCTTCCTGTTTCCCCGGCGGCAGCATCACCGGCGCTCCTAAAATTCGCGCGATGGAAATCATCGACGAACTCGAACCCATCTCCCGCGGTCCCTACACCGGCGCGATCGGTTATCTCGGCTTCAACCGCGAAAGCCAGCTCAGCATCACCATTCGCACGGCAGTATCGAAAGAAGGCAGCATTTACTTCAACGTCGGAGCCGGCATCGTCGCCGATTCAAATCCCGAAGCCGAATACGAAGAGACCCTCGCCAAAGCCCGTGGCTTCCTCGCTGCGTTGGAATAAATCCCATCGGGAACAGGATGTTTCCTTTCGATAATCCGGGTGTGGGCGGCTTTATCGCGACGCGGTCCCCTCGAGACGGGTGCGCGTCTGCTCAGTTTAAAGCCTGCCCAAAGAATTGATCCATCGCCCACCCCTGGCTTTGTAGCTTTTATAAGCTCCTGCTCCGAATTTGGTGAGGACGGCCTGCTCAACCTGCTCCTGAAGTTCATCGAGCAATGCCTGTTTTTCTTCGGCCGGCCGGTTTTTATCGGCGCGAATTTCATCAGACTGCTTTTCCGACTGGAGCCGCAAATCGAAGATCTCGGCGGCGGTCTTAGTGGGCTGGCCGAAATCGGAGGCCACTTCATAAAGCTCTCGATAGCTGGCGGAGCGAGCCCGGTTGAAGTCAGTAAAGCGCGCCGGCCCCAGCACGGTTTGGAGTATCTGGTCCAGGTTTTTGGGGTAAGTCTCATCGCTGTCGTTCTGGCGTTGGTAGTCATCAATGGCTTTGGCCAGGTTGCGCAGCTCCGTCTCACTAAAATCCACTCCGTGTAATTGCTGGAGCACACTGGCCGCGCTGGACTGACGCAGCTGATATTCGGCCAGTTCCTCCGGTGAGAGTATCGCGGCCTGCTCCCCTTCCATCTCCCGGCGCAACTGCGCCAGCTCGGATTCTTTTTCCTCGGGCGAAAGATTGGTTTGGCCAACCGCTTGCAGCCGCGCCTCGTAGCGTTCAGTCAGCCCTCGCAATTGCTCCTGTTTGGCGGGAGACAAAAAATCCGTAAACCGGTTCTCGGGCGCGCTGGACAATTCGTCGGAGGCTTCACCTACGAGCTGTTTGAGCAGCGTGTCGGATTCTTTAGAAAGAGCTTTGACCTGTTGTCCGAGCGTCTTCTCGAAGTATTCCCGAACGCTCTCCCGGGCCGCGATTGCCCAGAAATCGCGGTGGAATTCCTGCACCAAAGCGAACCCCTCTTGCGCGTAAAGCTCCTTGAGCCTGCCGCCGATAATCCGGCGCAGAACCGGTGCGGGGCACCCGGCTTTGAGCAAGTTGGCGACGTAGGTCGGGTAATCTTCGGACTCAAGCTCATCCCAGCGCAAGGGCACCGGAGCCGCTGCGAGCGCCGCCGGTGCGAGCTCAAGACCCTTCTCCTCTGCGTGGTTGGTTTGCGGAAGTCCGTTTGCGGGCTGGATGGTGCCTCCGGAATGGCTCTTCGCGGCCCAATACCCAGCCACCCCCAGCAGGACGAGGTTTAAACAGAGCGAAAAACTGAGCAGCCGTGAACTCATGGTTTGGCAATTTCCTGGAGCCAATCCTGGTTGAGTCTGAGCAGGGGGCTATCGCTTGCGTTGGGCAAGGCCGCGAGTTGTTCGACGGCGCTTTGACGTAACGCCGCCAGCTGCGCCCGCTTTTCGGCGCGGCGGACGGGCTGCTGACGAATTTCCTGCGCCCGCGCGGTGGCCTCCTGGCGCAGGTCGAACAGTTGCAGCGCCAGGCTCCGGGGCAAGTGCTCTTTTTCCAACTCGACAAATGTCCTTCCGATCCTGATATCGCAGTTCTTTAAGTAGTCAATAAAACGGCTGTCGCCCAACAGCGATCGCGCTTTCGTATAGAATTGCTGTTCACCGGACGAATCGAGCTCCGGGAAAAGCTTGTCGTTCTCGAGCAAGACCGAGGGATCGCAAAGCTCGCGTCTGAAAGCCATCAATTGACGCAATTCGGAACCACTCAGCCCGGCTTTGCAAAGATTGGAATCGCGGCGTTGACAGATCCTCAAAATTTCCCGCAGCTCGGTTTCTTCAACTTCGGCCGGGGAAAGAACCTCGACTGCTTCCTGGCGCCATGCCTGGTAGAGGGTCGAACTGGGATCGGTACGGCGCGTGCGCAAGGACTGCGTCGCAAACCGGTCGGCAATGCAAAGGAGCTTTTCCGCGCGCTCATAATCCAGAAAACCAACCGAGCCTGCCGCTTCCCCCGCGTACGCCTGCTTCAGCCCTTCGGAGCTCCAGGCAAACCCGAGCAACTCCTGGAACGTTTTATCTTTCTCTTTCTCCGCGGCGCTTTCCTGCTCGGCTCGCGCCGCGGCGGCGGCCTGACGTTGGCTGAAGCTGGCCCAAAAATTAGTCAGTTCGGAAACTGGAGGTTCGAACTTTTCTTCAATCCAGGGCAGCAAAATGTCGCGCACGGTCTTTGGGGGACAACCGGCGGCGCGCAAGTTGGCGGCATAAACCGCCAGATCGCTCGATTCTAATGGCGCCCAGCGTGAGGCGCGGGCAGCCCGGACGACTACGCGTTTCGCATCCGTTCTCGGGGTGCGCGCGTTCGCTTGGATCGTGTTTTCAGGCAATGGAATTGTCGAGACCGCCGCGGGCCTTCGGTACATCAAAACTAAAAACAGAAGCAACCCCAGATTCAAACTCAAGGAAAGGGCAAGGAATAGCCGAGACCCACGGGTTGACTCCGCGGAATTCAGCGGACGGCGCGTGCGGGATGGCTCGGCATTCTCCATCGCAAGTATTCCTATTGCGGCAGTTTGCCCTGCTTGAAACCTTCGAGCGCTAGTGCGAACTGAACCTTGGCCTCTGAGTCTGCCAGGCCCATTGCCTCAGTCTCCAGTTGGATGGCTTTCTCCTTTTTGCCTTGTAGGAACGCGAGGCGAGCTTGCGTGTGGAGGAACTCCGGCTCTGGTCCTTTCAGTAAAGCATTCGCGCGGTCCATGAGCAGATTTGCTTTCTCAAGAATGACGGTATTGGTGGGAGATCGATTCGCAATCGTCTTGGCGACGCGGTGCTGCAAAAAGGGATCGTCCGGGTTGTCATTGCTGAGTCGGAGCGCGAGTTTGCTCGCGGCATCGAAGTCCTCCTTGCCGATGAAAACCGTCATGCGGAGACACTGCGTGGCAATTCGTCTCTGAGGGAAAATCTTCTCCAGCTCGTCAACTTCGCTCATGGCCTTGCCCCACTGTTTGGCTTTCCAGGCTGCCTTGCCCAATTCATTGTGTGTGTCCCATGCTTCGGCTTTGGTTGGAAAGGCTTCCTTCTCGAGTGCCCGCTTCTTTGTGTCGAAGGTGCCTGCCAGAAGCTGATCGATGATTGTCTCGTTTACGTCATCGGGGTGACCAATGAAGGCGATCTTTCCTTGTTTATCGATTACGAATGCAATTGGAATACCCTCTTCTGCGGGGGTCAGCCAGGTTTCCACCATTTTTCCAAAAAACTTGTTCGTCACCCCGGTAAAATCATCAAGCGCAACGCGGTAGGTCATTAAGCTACCCACTTGTTTTATAAAGGGTTCAACTTTCTCCACTTTTCCCTGCTTGGCGTTCTGGCCGATAACAACGACTCCCTTGTCCTTGAATTTATTATGGAGGCGATTCACGTGTGAAATGGCCTCTTTGCAAGGAGTCCACCATGTGGCCCAGAATTCGACGATGTAAACTGTTCCGGGTTTGAATTCCTTGACCGGTTCGCCCTGCACCCATTTTGAAACATAAAGTTTTGGAGCTGCGTCTCCTTCGTGAAGT
>JAQGOU010000616.1 GCA_028293445.1 Verrucomicrobiales bacterium
GAAATGATAAGTCCAGACCTCCGCCCCTGCCCCATCCGTGAGGGTAGGACTGGATTTGATGATCACATTAGGAGACGAACTAAAGGCCGTCAGGTTCTGGAGTCCGGGAATTGAATTCTTGCTATGATCAAAGTCGACGGTCACCAGGCGATTCGTGACAGGGCCGCCCGACATTCTGACCCGGATCGGGATGTAATCCAGTTCCTGCCATCCCTGAAGATTGACACTCACCCAGTTGGTGTCGCCCTTGGACTGTCCCTGCAGGTCCGTTGTGAAAGCCGCCGACGCATCGGATAACGACATCCAATATCCCAGCAAGCACCAGAGTAGTCCCAAAGATTTCATTTTCATAACCCAACCCTCCCAGCAATGTTTTCATCGACCCGTTCCGGTCTTTCCCATTGAGGCACCTTAAATCAGCCCAAGGTTCCGTCAGGTCTCCCACATCCTTCACACTAGAACTTTTAACTTTTTGCTCTCCGCTCTATCCACCGAAGCACTCTCGGAGTTTGCGTCATGTTGGATACCAGAATGGGAAGGGCCGGGAGTAGTAGGTTGAACAGGAAAAGCACTCAGGGGTTTCTGATTGTTTCATCTCAGGCAGAGCCCACGTTCAGATTCACCCGGAGCAACTTTCAGTAGACGCCATTACCAGAAGCCTGTGCAGAGCCGGACAGGCCGAGAAAGACAAAACAGACATGAATCTCACGAATTAACACGAGTTCAAAAACAATCGAGGCTCCATTGAATTGACACTTACTGATATCGAGCAACGATAGTGCGATAGCCGTTAAATAAGGCGCAAAGCGGTCTCCATTTCTTCGTGGCGCAGGAACTAGAGCGATTGCAAAAAGGAAGGGCGGTTACCCAAATCCCGGACCGCGGCTGTCTCAGCCGCAGCAGATGGGAAGGCCAAGGAGCGTATGGATAAAGGCACGCAAGCGGGTCCCTTTCGTCCGCTGCCACTGAGACAGCCGCGGTCACTTCTCAATCGGAAATATGTTCGGTAAATCAGCGACGGGCACCTTTGGCAAGCTCGCTGGGCAATAGTCCAACCCCTGAATTCGCTGAAGCACGCTCTCATGCAATATAGCCCCATTCAGAATGGTCCGCGGCTTGCCTGGCTGCCATCGCCATCCTGACTTAAAAGTGCTCCAATCAAACCGTCTCGCCGGCAGCAACTCCATCAACTTCCACGCGCCCTTGAGCGATTCGTGTATTAGCCCCAGCGGATTGGGAGGACACTCGGTTAATAATTGATTCAGCTTGGACACATCCACGTCCATCCCCGCCGCGACCGCCTCTCGAACCATCCATTGGAAAGATATCATCGCGAGATTACTTTGTGCCCAGGGATATCCGCCTCCTATGTCAGAATGCACTCCGGGGAACCACACATTCATGACACGTTGCCGTCCGTTCGGAAGCAAAGCGGCATCGGCTTTGAAGATGTTCGAGCGGAAACCAGCTCGTCGTTCATCTAGCGACACCGCATGGCGCACCTGTGCAACGCTGGGGTTTTCATACGTAAAGGGATAGGTCTGGTTGAAGTTATACATCCCTACCGAACTCACCGTGTCCCAGACGCCAAGAAACGTCACTGGACATACGCGGGACATATCTCGTTTCAAGTCCGCGCATACCCGCGCTCCCGCCGGGTTAAAAGCAGCCCGATAATAATTAAAGGCATACGGTAGTAGATTTTCAGTCCCTTTATTCAAGAGTCCTACCGCATGCAACATTCCCGCAAGGACACGAACAGTGAACGCACCTCGGCTGAAACCAAATAAAAACACCTGGTCTCCCGGCTCGTAGACCTGCATTAAGTGGCGATACGCGTCGAAGACATTTTCATCGAACCCTGTCCCAAATGCTAATCCTGTAATGAGTGACCAGCGCTTTTTGAGCAGTGTCCGCGCAACCGGATCCGGAATGGTCCCCACGCCGGGATCATAAAACGCCACCTGCCCAGGGTTTTTGAGCGCGACGCGGTAGAGCCGTATGACATTAGTCAAATCCCCGTTCAACTGGTTGTTGGTCCCGTCGCAGCAGATAATAATTCTTTTCACGATTATTTAATGAAGTGGTCGAAATACAGTGAAGTCGGCTTCTCGATAGTTTCGGGATTCGTCCCCTCCACCTTGTCCTTGTCCGAACGGATAAAAGCCACGCACTTTTCATTCAGACGTTCACAGAGCTCAGGCAGCGGCATGTGCATCCACCCCTTCTTTTCGTGAGCGACTATCTCGTCCACAGGCATCATTGCCACGAGGTTTCGATGCGTCATCCGCTCGAGCCCTTTTTCTCGGAGAGTCGCGTTATGACTGCCGTGGTGTCCTACTTTATAAAAAATTGTCCTCGCCAGCAGGTCCGCGGCGGTGACCTCTTGCTTATCGTCGTTTTTGTCCTTCACGTTCCACTTATAGTCGTCCCACGACATCCAGTTCCCCGCCTGTGCATCGCCCACAAAAAGCAAGACCTCCTCTGTGTCGATGAACTCGAATGCCAGGACGAGGCTCGTGTTGTTCGTATCGCTGTCCAACTGCAACGCCAACCTCTCACCGACACCAAGCCAGTCCTCGTCGATGTTCCGCCAGGCATTCTCAGGTTTTTTATAAGAGCTGTCCGCCTTCAACTCCGACATACCTTTTCGGAATGACTGTGCAAAAGGCTGCGCCCTTTCCGGGTCACCCACGCCAAGAGCCGCTGCGAACGCCGCAGATAATGAGATCCCCTCAGAGAATCCATAACCGTGTCCTTTACCTGGATTCGTCTTATGCAGCTTTGACTTGTCTTCGGGCGGGCCCATCACATAAATCCGTACACCGTCAACACCTGGTATGGTTATCGGGACCTGGCCAGGTTTAAGAATTTTCCGGTTCCGGACCTTGGCTTTTAAAAATTGAAGCGCACCCGCTGTGCCGCCCTTCCCTTCGCCTCCGTCGGCGTTCCCGTCTCCCTCTCCGTTGAATTCCATCAGCGCTGCTAAACGATTCAACCGCTTCTCCGCTTTCGGCCCCAATTCCGCCAGTTTCTTCTTTGTCGCGGCGGCCGCCGCTTTCTTCATCTCTCGCTCTGCTCTCAGTGCGTTCGCAAGATCATTTTTCTCATCCTCGGTCCAGGCTAGCCAAAGCTCGCCGAAGGTAATATCGCCCAGTTCCTTTTGAGCCTGATTGGGCGTGAATCCGGAAAGATGATCCCAATGCTCGTGGGTGATCACTAGAACATCAATTTTTTTACCCGTGGCGGTGTGCAGGCTTTCGGCCACCTCCTTCATCCGATCGGCGGGTTTGTCCGTGCCAAGCACCACTCCGCAATCGATCATCACATGCTTCTCCGCACCCTGTTTGTTTGGAAAACTCAGCAGGAAACAATCTCCGAGTCCTTGCCGATACATTCGAATCCGCACTCGATAATCTTTCACGACTGTCTCTGATATCTCGCCCATAGGTTTTGTTAGTGAAGGTTGGCAGCGTTCTAGATTTCTGCGTGCAGCATGGCAAACGGTTCATCGTGGCCTGACATGGCGTAAGTGGCCGCCAGCGACACCGATGACGGACTCTTCCTTTCCTCCCGTGCCAGACCAATTCGACCGGCTGGTCCATCCTGATTAAACAATGGCTTCCGAATCACGTATCGGACCGAGTTCATCTTCTTATCCAAATCTACAATAAAAGTGCAACCTCCCGAGATTTGCGGTGACCCGTTCCTGGAAAGGTCATCCTTGTCCAGCGACCGATGTTGCAAGATGGAAAAAACAACCTGGTTCAATACAGACCCATCCGGTCGCTGGCGTTGCACCGGCCACATGGAATGCACCTCAAACCGGACGTCATCAGCCCCTTGATTCGGACCCACTTGATTTCTCTTGATGCTGAAATCAAGCCCGGTCTCTCTCTGCAGCTTTAAGTCATCGCTTTGGTTCGAAAACGTTTTCCGCAGATGTCGATGCAGACTTCTTCTTTGCTGTCGCGTGGCCTCCCATCGCTCATGCCTTTCCCCCGACAGGCTTAGCTTGGAGAAAAACGGTTTCAGCTTTTTACTCAGGTCAGCCATGATCGCGTAACTCTCCATTGTATCGGCCCGATCCCACGTCAGACTTTCCTCCGAGAGAGAGCGCAGATATTTCGGAAAAATTCCGTGCTGCCGGAAGGCCTCGATGAAGGCAAGGCGATACCCTCGTGAATCATTCGCCACAACATCCCGATCAGCAGTGATGAGTGCCCGCAAATAGTCACCAAAGCTAATGTCAACCGGCGGACAATAATCCAGCGCGCGAATGCACATTGTCAGAACGCTTTTAGCCGCCTCAACTGCCTCCATCGCCAATCGATTCACCAGGTCGGGATGCAATTCGCCCTCATTCAAGATCCCGGTTCCACCACTGGCAATACGACGCAAATCGGCAATGCGTGCCTCGTAAATCGTCACGAACGCATCAAAGACCGCTGACACTAAAATCGACCCGCGCTCATGCGGCTCCACGGTCTCCTCAAGGCGCTTCGGATCCGGGGCCCGTCTTGTCCATTTGCCGGTTTCATCCACACCTCCGAGCGCGTCGCGTAAGGAACTCCGGTTCCCCGTCGCCCGACCAAACTCCTGCGCCAACTGTCCGAGCAAATTGTTAATCGCAAGATCACCCCGTGTTTTGGCGATCTGGTGGCGCACGACATCAAGAAATGTGAAGTGCTGGAATAACGCGGCGATGTCGGCGAACGCTTCGTGAAACGCAAATCCGTCCGGCTGCGTCACATCCATAAAACGAGGATGAATCCCATCCAAAATGGCATGAGCCGTCTCGTGTGCGATGATATCATGAGACAGGCACCCGAAGACAATTCCACCAGGATAGTAGACTCCGCCTCCAGCTTCTGAGGCTGGAAAATAGCCGAACAAGAGAGCTTTCTTCTTTGGAGAGTAATACGCATTGGCTTCCCTGAGTCCGTGCGGATAAATGGCCAACCGCTCCACAAACATCGCCCTTCGGTCTTCTTCGGTTATATCCATCCACTCCTTCCCCATATCTTCGGGGGTACGATCCGACCACATCACCGGGCGTCCGATCGCTCGCTCGAAATTCTTGATCGTCGTCATTACGACCGCATAGACCATTTGCTGGTGAAACTGCGGATTCGAAGCCGCTGGAATCAAGCCATCCTGTGCAAGCAAATGTTTATGATCAAGGTCTACCGGCTCATACCAACAGTTACTCGCCGGATCTACATCGATGACCTCGACATATTCGCCCTTCGGCCCAGGTCCCAGATCTTCCCAGGGTAACGAATAGACGCGCTCATTGATCATCGCCGTATCGAGCTTAGTCGAAAGACTGGGATCAAATGAAAATCCCCTCAATCGTCGAAAGGGCGGGAGATGGCGGATACTTGCAGTTTTGGCTGCGTTTGCAGATGAAGAAGCTTTTGCTGGTTCCATAAACTTTCGCCGTTTCCTAATGCCTATATTTTTGGGGAGTCCCCTAGAGCCAAGTTGGTTTACAAGCGGAGTTTCTAAATGTCAGACAGAAATGCAAGGTTTTAATGCTGACAGGCTTATATATGCATTCGAAGTCCTTCAACGTTTTGAGTGGAGGGACGAACTCTTGGTTAATCTCAGGACAGAAGCAGTCTTAGATGTTTCCGGACTGCTTTACCCACTAGTGAAAAATTGCATAAACGTTCGTTGTCCCTTCAGGACAAAACAAACTTTGGGGGATTTGTGACCAGACACTTCGTATCTGGCTACCTTCCGGCTGTCGCTTTGCGACGCGGGGCCCACTCGCCTTTTTACCATTCTTTCGTTCTGCGCCGAAGGTGCAGTGGAAGGTAGCCAGATACGAAGTGTCTGGAATAATGCCGCGAAATTTGAAGCGTCCTGAAGGGACGCGGGAAATCTTTGCTAAGCCGCACCTTTTGAGTTTGGGACAGCCAAATTCAATTTCACCAAACGACTCTGAATTCCGCCGGGTTGACGTTCCATTGCATCAGCAATTTGTTGAACGGTTTTGCCGGAATGAAATAGTTCGGCGAGTTCGGCATCCTGCGTCATGTCCCATTTCCGGTATGCCTGAGGATGTTCGTTGCGAATATCGTCTACGCTATAAGCCTTCTGTTGGGCTGGAACATAAGTAGTCCCGAGCGCTTCCGCAGCCGCTCGAAAGATGTCGTGATAGGTCCAGGCAAGGTCCTGAATCAGAATCTGTTCGTACGTGTGACCTTTGGCAATGGCTTCGAGGATGGCGCGAGATTGCTGGCTAAGTTCCATTTCTTATCTTCTCGTTTTGTTCGTGGCACTCACTTCTTCAAATCCTCCGCAATCGTGGCGAACTGCTCCAACGCTGCTTCCAGATCAGCAGTGATGTCCGCAGCAATGATTTCGGGCGCGGGCAGGTTGGCGCTGTCTTCGAGTGCTTCATCTTTCAGCCAGAAGATGTCGAGGTTCACCTTGTCGCGTTTGATCAACTCCTCGTAGGTGAAACATTTGAAACGCTCGCTCTCTTTGCGCTGGTGACGTGATCCCGGTTTCCTTCCCTCTCCGCCTCGATCGGGGAGAGGGTTAGGGTGAGGTGTCGACTTCTTTTTTTCATCGGAAACCCCACCTAAATAACAATTCACAAAATCATCCAGATCACTCCGCTTCAGCGTGTTCTCTTTCAGCGTGAAATGCATGTTCGTGCGCAGGTCGTAGATCCAGAGCTTCTCCGTCCAGGCTTTCTTGTCAGCGGCCGGTTTGCGGTCGAAGAAGAGGACGTTCGCTTTCACCCCTTGCGCGTAGAAGATGCCGGTCGGCAGACGCAGCAACGTATGC
>JAQGOU010000645.1 GCA_028293445.1 Verrucomicrobiales bacterium
TCAACGCATGGAGCACGATGTTCATGACGTTGTAGCCGATGGGATTGAGTCCCCAGATGCGCCACTCAATCCAAAACATGGTGGAGGTGAGCGGGAAATAATCTGAAAGCTCCGTCGTGAACCAAATGCGACGCAGGCCGTCGACTTCTTTCATCGCGGTGTTATCCGTGAGCATAACGTCATCGTCCCAGATGAAACCATTGCTGACGGCAGGCGAGTAGGCGGCAAAGGCGAGCGCCAATAAAAGGAGCACTTGCACGAACGGTTTCCAATTAACCGTCGGGGCATGAGTGATCGCTATGGGAATATTACGCTTTCGCTTCTTCACGCGTCGCCGAACTGGAGTTTTCAGCCTGCGCTAGGACCGGTGTGGGATGAGGTGACCTTAGATAAACTCGTCGGAATCAGCAACCTGAAAGGCCGTGAACATGCATTTTCAGGGAATTCCTTAGCTGAAGAAACGGGGGACGTCATTCAAACGATAGCGATTCCTCGCGACCAGGAAAAATCATCTCATACAACGAAAAACTGGAAAGCCAAGGACGTCCTCAGCTTTCCAGCGTGTCTCTTTTGCTTTCGTCTTCTAGTGCGTCACAAGCGTGACTTTTTCCGAGAGCGCACTTTCGCCACCGTTGTTCACGGCGGAGACGTAGACCTCGACCGTGGAATTCGCCGGCAGGTTCTCGAGGGTGAAGTCGAGATCCGCTGGTGAACCGACCGCCACCGGCTCCGCGTCCACACCGATGACACGTTTATACACGCGGTAATACTCCGCACGTGCCGGTGCTTTCCATTTGAGCGCACTCGTGCCCGGTCCGATCAAGACGGCGATCAGGCCTTCCACCACGTCCGGCGTTTCCTGCGCACCTGGCTTCTTCAAGCCAAACGCTAGCCAACGCGAATCAAGCGGATCCAGGAACTGCCCCATCTCTTCCACGAGACCACGGAGCCGTTTCCGCAATTTATCCGCAGCGACATCTCGCGTTTCCTTCGAGGTCTGAACCTCTGCTACCTGGACGTTCACCGTGTTTTGTGCGGCGAGCAGCTGATCGTACAATACCTGGCATTGGGCTGCCGTGATGTTGCGCGACGCGTCTTCCAGTTCCGGATGATCAGTGAAGAAGGCTTTGAATGCCGCCAGGATCACCAGCAAGTCTTGCGTTTTGCTTGGAATCATTAGTGAACCAATGAGACCGAGCACATCGAAGGCCTGGGAGTATTCGCCACCGAGGACTGGTTTCATGAGATCACGGCCAAGCGTCAGGAACGCGCGAACCATGATAACGATTGTCGCCAGGACAGAACGGTAGGTAGCAAGGACGACCTTGCCTGCTTCGTGGGTATTGCACGCTGTCGTCAACGTGTCGGCATCTGCGCCGATATTAATCGCTGTATTTTGCAACAGCGGAACGCCCGGACCTTTGACAACGGCGGCAGCTTTGGCAATCGCCGCAGCACCGCGCAGGTCTGGGATGGATGTTAGTTTGTCTTGTTTCATATGTTTACTTTCTCTTTGTTTCCAGCCTTCCGGCCGAAAACGGTTTACCGACTACTGCCATCTTCAGACTTCCGACTCTTGCCATCTGTCTTCCGATGTTTGGCTGCTCCAAACTTTGAACTTTGAACCAACCGACACGAAGCACATCGCTGTCGGCCTCAAACATTTTGCCTGAGACCCGCGACTGGGTTGGGTTTCTTACATCCACTCCGGTCCTCGTGTATTCTCCTGGGTGACTCGCACTCAATCGAACGGACAATCTTTTCACATAATTCTCGAACCGGCGTAAGGGCTTCAATTGGGGACATCGGTGCCCTCCCCCGGCACACCCTTGATTCCATTGGGTTTCGTTGTTTGAAAATATTTTGCAATTTTATTGGAAGGTGAGACGGAATTTCACGAATTAACACGGATTTTGGATAACGAAGTGGAAAAAAAGGAATTGAAACCACAGAATACGCGGAACACGCAGAAAAGGGGGAAACTCTTTTCAGCTTTCATCCTATTTCAACGGGTAGCCCTAATAAGTTGTGCCCGTTCTTTCCTGCCCTTCTGTGTATTCCGCGTATTCCGTGGTTTTTCCTTTTTCATTCTGCTTCTGATTAAATCCGTCTTGCCAATTTCCTTTGACGCTATTTGAATTGCGCGCGGAACAATTAAAACCTCGGGATAAAATCAAATCAAAAATGAATTCAGCATACCTCGCCGACATGGAACGCTTTGCCTTTCTCGTCTTCACCCGCCAGAAACAATGCGCGCCAATCCTCGAAGAAATCCATCGTCTGCTCCTTTTGCCTCTCTGCGATGCCGACCGCAAGCGACTCAATACAATCCGCCGCTGGTTACTCTGTCCTTACACACTTTGGGTGGTGGACTGCAAGGGGCTGGCTGAAAAGATGTGTCGCGACCTGCTAGAAATGAAACAACTCAGCGATGATATCGCGGCTGTCCTGCAGCGTTTGGAAGACTTGCCGAGCGAAGAAACTCAGGCGCTCATCGGCAAGAACGAACGCAGCGTCAAAGCCGGTGTTTACGAGGATTTCCTCACCGACACCGCGCAGGGGAAGTTCAACGCACGTGAAAAAGAATTATTCCAAAGCCCCGAGTTCAAAGCCGACCTGGCCGACCTCCGACGCCGCTTTGACGTTGAGCTTTATTATCTCCCCGGACGACTCCTGCGTCGAACGCTCACCGGCGAACGCAACATGCGTCCGGAGGGCTTCATCAATAACTGGGAAACCGAAAAGGAACGGTTCCAAGGCGCACTGGATACCATCTGCGCCCGTCATCACCTCTACGGGATTCTTGAGACAACTCCGCTTTTATTGAAATTGTCCGTCAATCCCACCGCCCACGGACTGATGATCTTCATTCCAGCCTACTGGAGCCTGGATTACAAGCGGGATTTGAACTGGCCCAAAATTCAAGAACTGCAAAACCTCCGGTGCGAACGTGCGACCGAAATCGAATTCAGCGCCAAGATCCGACGTGTGGCGTTGGCCCTGATCAAATGGAATGGATTGAAAAACCGCACTATGAACAAGATCCCCTTCATCTGCCAGGAGATCGGCGCCTCTCCCGACACCGACGAAAGCACCGTCCGCCGCTGGATGCGCCATGCGGGGAAGTTGGTGTAACAAATCGGAAAGCCGCGTGACTTGGGGCGGCGCCACAGGCATTCAACTGAGAGCAATGGTCAGATCTGCGGTTCAACTGCATTTGTACGGGATACATCCGTCACTTGCCGGAAACGACGGGTGTTTTCGAGATGTCTGTCCGGACCAGGAGTCGTTTGACTTTTTCCTCCAGGTTTTCGTGAGCGTTTACATCCACGAGCAGGCCTTGTCGGTCGATGAGCCAGTAGTTCGGTGGGCCGGGTGCTCCCATGGACTGGTTCAGGGAGGATTCCTTGCCTTTCGTGTCGAAGAACTGCGGCCAAGGAATCTTGTTCTGCTTCACAAATTTTTCTAACGCCTCGCGTTCGGTGTCGTAGCTCACCCCGATGACCTCGAAGCCTTGGTCGTGCAGCGCTGTCCATGCGGACTTTACCGCCGGCATACCGGCCACGCACGGCGGGCACCAGGTGGCCCAGAAATCCAGGAGCACGACCTTGCCGCGATACTGTTCCAAATTGATTTCCTTTCCATCGAGAGCGGTGAACTTCAGCGACAGCGGGTGATCGATGCGATCGAGCTTCTTTTTCAAGGCGAGCGCCTGGTCATGAAAATGTTTTAGCCCTGGCTTGCCCGCTGACATTTTTAACACTGCCTCGTTGAGCTCGATCGAATGGGGAGCGTCGGAAAATTCCGCCTCGTTGAGCATGCGCCAGCAAAAGAAGCCATCCGAACTCTGTGATTCTTGATTGACTCGGCGCTCTTGATTAATCCGGCGCACCAGACGTTCCCGCTCCTTGATATCCGAAGCGCGATCGATCTGGTTGTTGAGGATCGTTTCATGGCGGTCGTGATCGAGTTTCGGTTTGTCCAGGTAGGGCTGCTCGGCTTTTTCCAGTTCGGCCCTTCTCGCGGGGAGCTTGTAGGCGGCGATGTTCAGCAAGTCCATCCACTTCTCCCACGCCTCTTCCCGATGTGGACTGTCCTGGTAAGTCTTTTGATATGCATTGAACCGGTCACCGATCTCACCGGCCTTTTGGCAATAGACTTTCAAGAACCGCTCAAATTCTACGGACTCAAGGCTGGGCGGCTTCATCCCGGACACACTCTCTTCCGCCGTCACCAACTCTTTCCACGCCGCCTCCACGGCGTTGGTCGAGTCGTTGGCAACGAGCGGGAGTGCGAGGGTCATGATCACCCACCCAATGATGAGGGCGAACATTCTTTTTGCAGCAACGTATCGATTCATAGCGTGCGAGTGATCCGATGCAGATTAACCGATTTGAATGCTTTGAGAACCAATTGTTCGCCGCCAGCACCGGGGGTGTGATTAGAACGGGTGGCCACGGATTGCCGTTATGTGCGCAGCATCAGCCGCATGGACTTTTACGTGGAACTCAGGTTCAAAAAATACGCAGCAGTAGAACCAACAAACCAATTAAGCTGAATCCGGCAGCGAAATTCTTGAGAACGAGTGCCCTATCGTGTTTAACGATTTCCCCAAGCACTGCGTGCGCGGCCAGATATAAAAACCCACCGCCAGCGTGGACCACCGCGATGGTAATCCAAAAATCAGAAGCGTTCGAGAAGAAAAAACCACCCACCAAACCTCCCAGCACCGTCGTTGACTCGACAGCAATCACACGAAACAAAATGGCACGGCGACTGAAACCCGCGCCGAGCAAAAGAGCGCCCAGGGCTAGCCCTTCCGGGATCTTATGAACGCAAATGCCCGTCACGATGGAAAAGCTCGCAATCTTCCCGGCAACCGCCTGTTCCTCATGTCCAGCGGCAATGGCCAGGCCGTCCATCGTGCAATGAATTGCCAGAGCAATCATCATTGCCCGCGCGATTTGATGGAACCGATGCGTCATCGCCTCGTCGAAGTGACTGGCCGCGCACGCCGGACACACGTGAAAAATATATTTGGTAACGAAAAAGAAGAGTCCGTAACCCGACGCCAATGCCAGCGCCAGTTGCCACCAATTCAAGACGGCAAATCCTTCGGGCAAAATTCCAAACACCATCACGCCAAGCAATGTTCCGGCACCGAAGCTGATTAAGGCACACAGGCGCCGGTGCGAACGCGCAAACGACGCTCCCATTAATCCGCCAAGAA
>JAQGOU010000655.1 GCA_028293445.1 Verrucomicrobiales bacterium
CAGCCTGAGCCAGGTCCAAAGCCTTGCGCACGACTGGATCCTTGGAGGTAAAGGCTGCGGAGGCCGCGGGCGGTTCTGCGGCCACACTAGTGAAATTCGATGCAGTGACCATGAGAATAAAGCCAGCAAGAAGCGGAATGGATTTCATAATTTCAAACCGGTTAGAAATGATATTGATCATGGGAGCGCCTGTTGCAAATCGGCAATTAAATCCTCGGTGTCCTCAATCCCGACCGAGTAACGAATCAAGCCTTCCGGGATTCCCATCGCGGCGCGCTCTTCCGGAGTACACTCGACGTGACTCGTCGTTACTGGCGGTCCGGCAATCGTCTCGACGGCGCCGAGGTTGGCGGCGAGGTGGGCGTAACGCAAGCGCGGTAAAAAAGTGCGGACAGCGTTGAAGCCGCCTTTCAGCATGAAACTCAACATCCCGCCGAACCCGCGCATCTGCCGCCGCGCGACCTCGTGATGTGGGTGAGAGTCCAGGCCAGGATAAAAGACGTGGCTCACCTGCGGATGTGTTGCCAGGAATTGGGCGATTCGCATCGCGCTTTCGTTTTGTTGGCGGATTCGCAGATGCAACGTCTTCATTCCACGCAGCAACAGGTAAGCCGCCATCGGATCAAGCGCCGCGCCGGTGATTTCCCGGTAATGATAAATCCGTGCGACCAACTCTTTGGAACCGCAGACGATTCCTCCCAGCGCATCGGCGTGGCCACCGAGATATTTGGTCGCGCTGTGCAGAACAAGGTCCGCCCCGAGTGCCAGCGGATTCTGATTGATGGGCGTGGCAAAGGTATTATCGGCCACCACGATGGCTCCGACCTGATGCGCCGCTTTGGCGAGACGCGCAATATCGATCACCTTGAGGGTGGGATTCGTTGGCGTTTCCAAATAGAGAACCTGACAACCCTTCGCGATGGCTGCTTCGATTTTTTCGTGATCGGCCGTGTCGCACAATTCGACTTTGATTTGGAAACGGGGCAGGAATTCCTGGAAAAGCTTGTTCGTGCCGCCATAGGTGTCCTTGACGGAAACGATCCGGTCTCCGGGCGACAGTAAAGTAAAAAGGATATTGCTGATGGCGGCCATGCCGGACGCGAAACTGGTCGAAGCCTCAGCGCCTTCCATCAATCGGACTTTCTCCTCAAAGGCAAACACCGTCGGATTTGTATTGCGGCTGTAGATGTGGCCGGGAATACGTCCCAGTGCTGCATCCTGCCAGACATCGACATCGGTATAACCGAAAGCGACGCTGTGAACTACGGGGACTTGCGTTGCTCCCCACCAACCGTTTTTTCCTTCCCCAGCCCACACGGCTTGCGTGCCTGACCCGGGTTGACCTTGATTTGGCATAAACTAATCGATCGAACGACGCTTGCCACAGCAAGCAGTTCTGCATTTACCAGCGATGAATTTTATTTCGTGTGCAACAGCGCTAATCCACGGAGATGACCTGATAAAAACGTTGGGCGTTGCCGATGGAATCACTCTTGGAAGCCGTCGCGCCGCTCGCAGTTACGTCCGGCAGGAGATCCGTCCAATCGGCATCTTCAAGATTGTTTTTGTATTGGACGCGATAGGTTTTGCCGCTGAGCGCTTTCCAGGTGAGGGTGAAATTTCCGGCGGAAGCATCAACCGACTGAATGTCTGGAGTTATGACCGCGAGGACGGCGTCCTGACTGACGACAGTGTCCGCAGCATTGTTCACAGCGACGGAATAGTCACCGACGTCGAGGAGCGAAACGGAAAACCGTGTGTAGCTGCTGTTTGTGGCGCCAATGATGTCCGCGCTGTTGAACCGCCATTGGTAAAACAAAGGTGGCGTACCGTCCGCCATCACATTGAACGTTGCGTTTTCACCCCGATAAACCGACTGATCGGCAGGCTGGGTGAGGATGATCGGTGCCTTCAGCACCACGAGCGATGCGGAGGTGCTGGTGGCAGTGCCCGCCAGATTGGTAACAACGACCGAATAGTTGCCTTCATCATCCGGACTGACACTGGAGAGCGTCAAGGTGGCTGATGTCGCACCTGAAATATGAATTCCATCACTGAGGTTCGTGGTACCGCGCCGCCATTGGTAACTCAGTTGCGTTTGACCTCCCGCGACGACGCTGAACGTGGCCGTGGTGGCCGGAAGGTTTGTGCTGCCGATCGGTTGAGTCGTGATCTTCGGCGATACCCACAACTTTGCCGTGGCGCTGTTGGTCGGGCCCGCGCCATTACTTATAACAACATCATAACTAGCCGCGTCGGCGTTCTGCACGTTAGTGATCGTAAGAGAGGCGGAAGTGGCTCCTGAAACATTCAGGCCGTCCGACAAGTCGCTACCGTTTTTACGCCACCGATAATTGTTCACGGTGCCGCTGGCGGTCGCGGTGAACGTGGCAGTAGTGCCAGCAACGTTCGTGCGGTTAAGAGGATTGCTGGCGACTGTCGGCGGATCATAATATTCCACTTTCAGGTCGTCGAGCCACGCATCCCCGGCCGTAGTGCCTGTGCCCACCGAGCCGATGACCACGGAATCCCAGGCAGGGGAATAAACTCCGGTCAAAGTGCGGCAGAGAATACCATCCACATACCATTTGACGGTGCTGAAATCCGCCAGACGTTCGATTTCAAATTTGTGCCAGCCGGCCGTGCGGCTGGGCGAGCCGGGACCATTTAAATTAAACCAGCCAACATCTGTAGCCGTAGCCGTCGCATTGGTATAGGTAATGCGACCCTGGTATTTCGTCCCGTCATAAATATCCCCGGGATACGTAACGCTACTATATTTTCCCGCTGCCAGCAGTTGATTCAATGTCGCGTTATCATAAGTAAACTGCCCGCCCGTATACGAACGAACTTCAGCGAACTCCCGCGTCTGCGTGCTGTCGTAGATCCAGAAAGTCGCTTTCCCGCGGCCCGCAACTCTGGCGCCGATATTGCGATACATACGATCACTGGAGATGTTGACGTAGGCACTTTTACTGCCGCCGGGTGTATGGTTCTGGGCGGTCGAAATATCCCAGGTCGTCGCGGCAGGGGTCGATGAGCTGAGAGCAATGCCCCAGTTGTTTAAATTACCGGATTCAAAGGTTTCATCGAACGCCACGAGTGTATTCACCGCGAGCGCTGCGCTGGCACTGGTTGTGGTTCCGTTCGCGTCGGTGGCGGCAACGGAATAATTTCCCACATCGGTCTGTTGCACGTTTGTAATGACGAGGTTGGTCGTAGTGACGCCCGAAATGTTTCCACCGTTGTTTAGGTTCACGTTTTCCTTCCGCCACCGGTATGTGATCGTCCCTGAGCCAGTAGCCCCAACGGTGAACGTCACGTTCGTCCCCGGATTAACGGTCTTACTAACTGGTTGCGGATTGATGGTAGGGCCTGGCGTAACGACGTTAATATTAAGGACTGCCTGAGCTCCGAAAAAGGCGCCCGACGAACTGTTCATCTGGAACGTGACGCTATAAGCCCCCGCGGTCGCAGGCGCGATGAAATTGACCTTGATCGTCGTATTGCTGCCGGGGCCGACATCGCTCGTAATCGGATTGATAGTGAGCGCGCCCATCTGCGTGCCGCTGACATAATTCAGCGTATAGCCACTGTTGCCGTTGGCGTCCCAGGTCGTCGTGCCATTATTATTCATGGTGTAGGTGCACGAGAACGCCTGGTTCGGTGCGAACGATGCGCCGTTGGCAACGGTCTTGGAGGTGAAGCTTGCGTCATCCGTGCCACCGATGACCAACGCCATGAAGTGACTCCAGTTCCAGTAAGGACCGGGATCCGTGTGCGTATTGCAAGTGGCGGAGATCGACGGATAGTTCGCGCCCAGCCAGGTCGACCAACCGGCTACCGATTTTTGCCCATGAGCAATGACGTGATTGCGGTCCATCGGATGGCCGTTCTGCAGCATGAGGTGCCGCTGCAACGGAGCCGATGCCTGATACATCGCTTCCGTATACCATGCCGGGCTGCTGGCAAACCCTTCGTGTTCGGTTCCCCACATCCACGTATTCCAACAACCAGCATGCCACGCGTAATAAGCTGACCGTACCGATTGGCTGATTTCGCCGGGCGCAACGTCCGTGCCGGTGTCCTGTTTGCCGTTTACCAGAAAATGAATGCTGACCTGGATATCGCATCGATTGAGATAAGAAATCGTTGACCAGTAATAACCTTCCATATCGTGGATAACCACGAAGTGGTGCCCGTTCCCGCCGGTGTACCATTTGGAGCAACCTGACATTGGACGGTAAATAGCGGGGCCATAATCGGTGCTGGCTTTGAGGCTGGGCACGATGCTCGTGAAGAATGCGAGGACCAGCGCAAAATATGGCCACAATCTGATACGATCTTTGCCGATGAATTTCATTTCATTGCCTGCAATTTGATTCCAGGAGTTCTGTGCGGGAACTCATACTCCAAATGTTGTTTGAAAAAGACTGATCATTCGGGTCTGTTTGGAATTCAATAAATGGCGAATCCAATTTCTATCAGGAAATACGGTTGCCGTCTACAATAGCCCGTTTCAATTATGCTTGAAGCCTGCGAGGAATTTAGGCCTGCGACCAATACCCGTGCGCAGCCGATATCACTTCGCGGCTCTTTGGGCACTCCGCCAATATTCCGGTAAGTCCTTCTTTGTCTCTGCGAGGATTTCCAAAATGGCCCGTTTGGTTTTTCGCGGGATTTCAGCGAAGTCCGGTGAGTGGTCTTTGTCGGTCAAAATGTCGTAGAGCCGCCGGTAAAGATGACTCTTGATCTGTTCAGGAAGTGCGTTGAAGGATTTGGAATAGATCAGATAACTACACGGATATTTGAACAGGCGGGTCTCAAGATCAAACTGCCGGAGCGAGCGGCCTTTGCGGTCAAAAGGGCCGAGGCGGGCAAAATCTTTGGCAAAGCTGGAAGCTCCTTCGATGGGGCTCTTGATCGTCGCCTCTTCAGTGAAGAGCAGGTATTTCAAAAATGATTCCGCGATATTCGTGACGTAATCAATGTGGCCATAAGCGGAAAGCCTTAATTCAGTTTCGTCGCGCAGGCGGGTAATGAAATTGTGCATGTGCGTCTGATGTTCCAAAACCATCAGGGCAACAATGTCGCTATTCGTGCCGGGGTAACGCGTGACATCGAAGAACGGGCTAAGATCGGTGAGGTTGCCCAGGTGATTCGGTTTTTTCGTCTCGTCCGCAAAGGCTTCTTTGCCGATGAGATTGCCGCGATGCGGTTGGCTCCCATGCTTGCCCGTGACATACCAACCGCCCCAACGATCTTCGATGGGTGTGCGATGGTTCACTTCAGAAATACCGCTATTCAATTCCACGACGCCGCTTTCATCCGTCATGAATGAGCGTAGCAAATGGCCGGGCACACCCATGCTCTTAGCGGAAGCGTGGCATTCAAGGCATTGATCCTGACGGGTGAATTTCGGTTTGTGTTCGGTGTTTTGATCGAGCGTGTAGAAAACAGCGCCGAGTTTGGGATCCGCCGTGGAAACTTCCATCATCGGCGAGCCGGGAATGAATCCGATATACACATCATCATTAAAGAACAAAGCGCGCGGGGTCGTCGGGGAAATCCGTTCACGCTGGAAAGAGGTTTTGGAGAAGACCAGCACTTGCGAAGACTTCGGGATCTTCAATTGGGCCAGAACCGAATCCAAATAGCCGTGGTCTTTTGAAAACTCCAGAGTCGCCTCTTTGCCGTCGAGAAAAGCCTGCAGATCCGTAATGGCATCGTGAACAGCCGCTTTGTTGTAATTCAGGATACCCTCATCAAACGGCACCATGTGTGTGGCTCCTTGAAAATCACCCTCCGCTCGTGCGCTGGGCAAAAGCGCTCCGACCAGAATCAGGGCGATGATTACAAAAAGTTTTCTCACGATCGCTGTCCAATTTAACAGATATGCCCAGCCTGGAGGAAAGCCTTTTGACGCGCTTCACAAAAATTGCTCAAATCTGACTGGCTTTTGCTGGCGGCTAGGTCCGTGGGGTAAGCCACACGGCGATCGTCGAACATCGCTCCGCGATGAACTGCAAAGGCTCCCGTCCGCCGCCGGTTGTCAAAATCACCCTAAAAGCCACACTCAATTCCCCAAAGTCCGCAATTTGATCAAAAAACCAACGTTTACCCCGGCGAAGGTCATTTTTAACATTGGGAGGACCGTATCGACGTCCCAAATCGCTCCTTTTTCGGGTTTTGGCCTCCCAAAAGGGCAAAAACCGAAAATCTGCACACTTTTTAAGGCTTTTAAAAGTCTCCGCGATATTCCGGCAAGTTTTTAAAGCCTTAAAAAAGTCGCCGGAATATCGCCGCAACTTTTTAAACCCTTTGAAAACCCTCCGGAATACGGGATGGCCTTCTAAAAGCCTTTTGGAACCTGCCGCCAAATTCCGGCAGGTTTTTAAAGCCTCAAAAAAGTCGCCGGAATTTGGCGGAGACTTTTAAAACTCTTTTGGAACCCTCCGGAATGCGGGATGGCCTCCTAAAACCCTTTTAAAAACCGGCGGAATTCTCCGGCAACTTTTTAAAGGCTCCCAAAACACGCCGGAATGTCATTTTTCACATCTTTTTCCCTTTGGATTCGAGTTACCCTTTCCCCCAAAAAAAGTTTGGATGACCGAAGTCTTCTCTCCTTTCGCCGAGTCAGAAAAGGCGTGTGGCCTGGAAAAAGGGGGACGACGATTGCAGGCCGCTCTTAAAAAAACAGCGATATTCGCCTGTTGACACCCCTCCTGCCACCGGTATCTTCTCAGGCTCATTTTGGAAAGATCATGAAACGTCAATATCAGCCCTCGAAGATTCGCCGCCAACGTCAGCACGGCTTCCGTGCCAGGAACGCCACCAAGAGTGGTCGTGCCACTTTAGCTAACCGCCGAGCCGTCGGTCGTAAGCGCTTAACGCCGGTCTAATTTCACATGGCCGATTCCTCGGCTCGCCTGCAATTGCCTCGCTCCCGCCGTATTACGATGGGGCGGGATTTCATGCAGGTGCGCAACCTGGGCCAGCGGCTGGCGGTCGGATGTCTGATCGCCAATTGGCTGCCACTTCAGGGAGAAAAGTCTCACCGGGTCGGAGTCATTACAGGAAAAAAAATTGGTGGCGCGGTGCAACGCAATCGCGCTCGTCGGCTTTTGCGGGAGAGCTTTCGGCAGCATCAGCACGAGTTGACTCAGCCGGTCGATCTGGTTTTAGTAGCGCGAAATTCCATCGTGGGGAAGAGTTTCAGTGAGGTGGAAAAGGATTTTCTGCAGGCGCTGCGCCGCGGAGGATTGTTAAAGCAAACGTGAACATCGCGCAACAGACCTTGACCTTGGGGATTCGCCTGTATCGTTGGTCGATCTCCCCACTGTTGGCTGTGCTTTTCGGTCCCTACGCTCGTTGTCGGTATGAGCCGAGCTGTTCGCAGTTTACAGCAGAGGCGATTCAAACCCACGGCGCCGTCCGTGGAAGCTGGCTCGGTCTTAAACGCATTTGCCGCTGCCATCCGTGGGGCGGGTGCGGTCACGATCCGGTGCCGCCGGTTCAGTTAAAATTTAAAAATTCATAATTTTCGATGGATCGTAAAACAATCTCCATTCTCGCCGTTTCCATTTTGGTGATCGCCCTGTGGCAACCTTTGGTAAACAGGATTTTACCGCCCAAGATTGTTCTCCGGACCAACACGGTTGCCACCGCTACCAGTCCTTCTGGAGGCACCAATGGCTCCGCCACTTCCACCAGTGTTACCGATGTTCCTGCCTCGGCGCATGCCGCGCCGTTCAATGCGGATATCCCGGAGCAAACGTTGTCGCTGACGAACGAAGACGCGATTTACACGTTCACCTCCCACGGCGGTGGCCTGAAATTGGTGCAACTCCGACATTATCCGGCGGCCACGCTTTGCGGTGCGGAGAAAAATGTTTCTACGAATTTCTTCGCCACACTGAACGCGGATGCGACGACGGCAGCCATGACCTTGCTTGGCGGCGAAACGCTGCAAGGCGATGGAGCCTTTCAGTTAACGCAAATTGATAATGGTGTTCGCGTGGAAAAATCTTTGACCAACGGCTTGACCATCGTCAAAGAGTTTGTCCTCGGAACAAATTATCTTATCAGCGCGAAGACCCGGATCGAGAACCGCTCGCAGGGCAATATCCTTCTGCCTCCGCAGGAATGGGTGGTTGGCACAGCGACCCCAATGAGTACGCGCGATAAACCGGATTCGGTTGGGTTTTATTTTTACAACGGTGACAAAGCCAAAGAGATGCAGGTCGGTTGGTTTCGGTCGGCTGGGATGATGGGTTGTGGCAGTCCCACCTACAAAGACCTTTATGAAGAGAACCAGAAGATTGTCTGGGCCGATGTTCATAACCAATTCTTCACATTGGCAACGATTCCAAAGGATCCAGCCGACAAAATAGTTTCCCGCCCGATTGATCTTCCCAATGCGCGGGACATCATCGCTTCAGGTGGTGGTGGAGTTACCAATGGTCTGCAGACCTCGATTATTTATCCGCACACCAACCTGCTTGCCGGACAGGTGATCGAAAAACAGTTCACCATTTACGCGGGGCCAAAGGAGTACAACACGCTCGCGAAAATCGCGGCGGACATGAAGAACGAGCTGGATAAACTGATGGGCTTCGGTTGGGCCGGGTTTGTCGCAAAACTGCTTTTGCTGTCGATGAACGGATTGCACGCGCTGTTCGGCGGCGCCTTGAGCTACGGATGGATCATTATCCTGATCACCGTCCTGATCAAATTGCTCTTCTGGCCGCTGACGAACGCGAGCACTAAATCCATGAAGCGGATGCAGGCCTTCCAGCCGCAGATTAAAGAGCTTCAGGCAAAATACAAAGATGATCCGACGAAACTGAGTCGGAAGCAGATGGAGTTTTTCAAGGAGCATAAGATCAATCCAATGGGGGGGTGTCTGCCGATGCTCGTCCAAATTCCAGTGTTCATCGGATTCTATACGATGATCCGTAGTGCCATTGAATTGCGCGGCGTGCATTTCTTATGGGCTTGCGATCTTTCGCAGGCCGACACGGTCGGGCACATCGGCAATTTTCCGATCAACATTCTGCCGATTATTTACGGCATTACACTGCTCTATCAGGCCCGCATCGCGCCCGTTTCACCGACGGTCGATCCCGCGCAGCAGCAAATGATGAAATACATGCCGCTGATGTTTCTCTTCATCCTTTACAATATGTCGGCTGGATTGACACTTTACTGGACCGTGCAAAACTCGTTGACCATTTTGCAGATGAAGCTGACGAAGGCGACGGATGATACCGGTCCCGGCGGCAAAACCCAGGTGCAGATTATTCCGCCGAAGAAAAAGAGATAGCTTTGAACTATGAGTGCCCAAGCGAAAACAATCCTTGAAGACATCCTGAAAAGCCTTGGCTTTAACGCCACGGTGGAAACGCAGGACATCGACGGTGGCGTCTACCTCAATGTTAATACGACGGAAGACACGGGCCGATTAATTGGTCGCCAGGGCCAAACGCTCGCTGATCTCCAGTACCTGGTTAACCGGGTGCTCTTTAACAAAGATCAAAACGCCCCGAAGATTTCCGTGGACGTCGGTGGTTACCGCTCGCAGGCACGTGACGCGCTCGTCAAAAAAGCCCACGAAGCCGCCGAGAAAGTTCGTCGCTTTGGCGATATTGTAGAATTGGAACCAATGGGTTCCAGCGATCGCTGGATCGTCCACAACGCCCTGAAAGATGATCCGGATATTCAGACGTTGAGCGTCGAGGTCGAAGGCACGAGCAAAAAAGCGATTCTGCTCAAACCCAAGAGCAACGCTTAGTCGTTCCCAACGTCATCTCATCTCTGAAACTTTCCTCTCGCCACTGGGCGATTGCGACAGTTTACTTTCCCTGTGCACTTTCAGAAGATCACACTGGTTGGCGTCGGCTTGCTGGGCGGTTCTCTCGGACTTGCCGTCAAGCAGCGCAAATTGGCCGCCAGTATCTCCGGATACGTCCGGCGCACTGCGAGCATCGCTGAATGTGAAAAATTTGCGGTGGTCGATTCCGCCACCCGCGACATCAAGGCTGCCGTTGCTGACGCCGATTTAATTGTTCTCTGCACTCCACTCTCCCGCATGGGTGAGCTTGCTGAAGACATGCTGCCCGCTTTAAAACCCGGAGCAATCGTCACCGACGTTGGCAGCGTTAAAACCACCGTCGTCGCGGAACTCGAACCACTCATCACTGGCGCCGGCGCACACTTCATCGGCAGTCATCCCATGTGTGGCGGCGAAAAAATGGGAGTGAGTGCCGCCCGCGCCGATCTATTTCAAAACTCCGTCTGCGTGGTCACCCCCGGAAGCAAGGTGAATCCCAAAGCACTTGCGAGCATCGAAACATTTTGGCGTGCGCTCGAGATGCGCGTGCTGACAATGTCGCCCGAGAACCACGACGAATTAGTCAGCCGCTCCAGTCATCTGCCGCATGTCGTCGCGGCGGAATTGGCGAATTATGTTTTAAGCCCGGTCCATCCGAAAGAACAGGCGGCCCTTTGTGCGAACGGTTTTCGCGATACGACGCGCATTGCGTCCGGTTCGCCTGAGATGTGGCGTGATATCGCGCTCGCGAATCGCAAAAACCTTGCCCGTGTGCTGGGCGTGTTTATCGAAGATTTACAGGAGTTCCGTCACGCCCTCGATAGCGGCAACGTTGGCGCTATCGAAGAGTTCTTTCAAAAAGCGAAGGAACGGCGCGACGACTGGCGGTCAACGCATTCGGGATAATATTAACTCTATATTTTAACATGTCATTGCCCGACCTAATCGAAATTGTTCCTTTGCAAAAGCCAGTGCGTGCGGAAATTAGAGTTCCCGGCTCAAAGAGTATTACAAACCGCGTCTTAATCCTCGCGGCTCTCGCCGATGGCGAGACGCGATTGAAGGGTGCGCTTTGGAGTGAAGACACTCAGATAATGGTCGGAGCTCTGAAAACGTTGGGCTTCACGATCAAGGTTGAGCGGGATCCGATTGAATTCTGCAATCGAACAATCACAGTTGTTGGAATGGGGGGGCGAGTTCCAAAAGGAGGAAAAACAGGGGACGACGCAACAGAAATTTTCGTGGGCAACGCTGGCACAGCCGCTAGATTTCTGGCGGCATTTGTCTGTCTGGGCAAAGGGTACTATAAACTTAGCGGCGTTCCGCGAATGCATGAGCGTCCTCAATACGCCTTGTTCAAGGCTATAAGCAAGCCGAGTGATTTGGCACGATTTTTTAGCCTGTTTTCTTCTCGTCCCCTTGCAGCCCTTGGATATTCAGTGCAATCAAAAAACGGAAAATTACCGGTGACTATTCTAGGTTCTGGGCGACGGGTGGGCGCGAAGTGTGATGTCAGTATTGAGGAGAGCTCTCAATTCGCTTCTGCCTTGCTCTTGTGCGAAGAAGCGGGTGGGTGGAAAATCAACGTTCTGGGTGATAACGCGGAGGAATCACCTTATGTGGCTATGACCACAAAATTGATTGAACTATTCCGCAAAAACAAAGGCGAAACTTTTCAGATCGAACCTGATGCTTCGAGCGGAAGTTATTTTTGGGCCGCTGGGTGGTTATTCCCTGTCCCGAAGAATTCTCCGGAACAAAAGGCCATAGGGGTTTCTCGCTTTGATTTGAGCCTGTACTTGAGAGGTAAGATAACTCGGCGCAATTTCTTTTCTGTAAGCGTTCTAAACTGGCCAATGACAGACTGGCAAATTGACCAATGGTTTCCCGCCTTGTTATCCGAACCACCAGATTTTCCTGGAACGACATCCCGCATCAGCGATATGGGTGACAGTATAATGACGGCCATAACTGTTGCTCCATTTGCTCATCAGCCTTGCAAGTTTACTGATTTAGGCCGACTTCGAGTCCAAGAAACGGAACGGGTAGTTGCATTGAGGACTGAATTGACAAGATGTGGCGCGAGAGTCGTGGAAGAGCGCGATACGCTTACGGTTTATCCCTCTCAGCTCCACGGCGCCGAAATTGAAACCTACGGCGACCATCGCATGGCCATGTGTTTTGCTACTCTAGGATTGAAAGTTCCCGGCATTAAAATCAAGAATCCTGCCTGTGTGAAGAAGACGTTCCCGAACTTTTTCCAGAAGCTCGCCGCCGCTCCACCGCATGGTTTGGGCGCGACGATTCTCGAAGGAAAAACTGGCCGACGCCTGACACATGATGAATTATTTGCTGACTGACGAATCGCGTGACCTTTTAGACCCTTTGAATCTCGAGCAACCCATTTTAAAACCCGATGCGGCGACAAAGCCGAAGACCGCGCCTGTTGTCATCGCCATCGATGGGACCAGCGCGAGCGGCAAGAGCACAAACGCCAAGCTCGTCGCCAAAGCTCTTGGATTCGTCTACGTCGATACGGGTGCCATGTATCGCACGCTCGGTTGGTATTGTTTAAAGAACGGGATTGATGTTCACGACGCACGCGCTGTCAGCGCCGTCGTCCGCAAATGGAAAACCTCGTTGGAATGTGTGGAAAGCCACGGTTTGCGGTCCCTTCATTTTTTGGTCGATGGTTATTACCCCGGAAAAGAACTTCGCTCCGCCGAAACCAGCTCCGCCACCTCCTTGATTGCGGCCGTTCCCAAAGTGCGCGATTGGATGAAGAAAGCGCAACGGGACTGTATCAAGTTCGGCAGTCTCGTCATGGAAGGCCGCGATATAGGCACGAATGTTTTTCCTGAAACCGATTTTAAATTTTATCTCGACGCCTGTTTGAAAGAACGCTCCATGCGTCGGGAGGCTGAAGGGGTGCAGGAGAATCTCGCGGCGCGCGATCAACGCGACAGCCAACGCTCCGCCGCTCCGTTGATGATCGCGTTGGGGGCCTTGATCGTTAACAACTCGGGCCAAACCCCTGAGCAGACGAGCGGAATTATCATCGCTGAATTTCACAAACGTTCCGCTGCTCCACGATGAACCTGAGTTATCGTCTCGGCTGGACGGGATTCCGGGCGATCTTCAAAATCTATTTCCGTTGGCGCGTCTTCCATCCCGAGAGAGTTCCGCTGGATGGCCCGGTCATTCTCGCTTCGAATCACGCGAGCTTTCTTGATCCACCGCTCGTCGGTTGCGGTCTCCCCCGCGATATCAACTATCTTGCCCGCGAATCGCTGTTCCGTTTTCCGGGAGTAGGCGCGGTCTTGCGCTCGTGGAATTCCGTGCCGGTCGATCGTGACGGTGGGGGCGCCAAGGGTTTGAAAATGATCCTGGACCGCCTGCTCAAAGGGGGCGCGATTATTTTATTTCCCGAAGGCACACGGACCCGCGATGGCAAACTCCAACCGGCCCGTTCCGGCATTGGTCTAACGGTTATTAAATCAACCGCACCCGTCATCCCAGTGCGAGTCGGCGGAACCTATGACGCCTATGGCCGGCATATGAACATCCCGCGACCGCGCCGCATCACGGTGACCTACGGCAAGCCGATGCTCTTCAAAGAACTGCGTGCCGAAGCGGAGACCTGTCCCAAGCCGCGCCTGAAAGAAATCTACCAGCAAGTCGCCGATGAAATCATGGCTGAGATCGCCAGGCTCGAGGCGAAGGCGGGTTAAGGATTTGGAAAAGCAGGGGAAGTTAGACACCGCAACGAATAAATTGGTAGGAAGCAGGCCCGTAGGGCCGGAATCTTTGTAGAATCGCATCGTTAAACGATTTTTCCAGCTCCAGCGGAGCGACATCTTCAGGCCGAATATGTCGCTCCTCTGGAGCTCATGTTCTTTTTCTCCGTTTGCTACAGAGATATCGGCCCTACCGGGCCTGCGTGTGAAGATCGAACGCTGAATGACAATCTCACAGTGCTGCATACGAGACGGGTACTGTCCCGCCACATCGCGCGGCGTTAATCAAATCGCCGCGAGCTCCGACAAACGCGAAATCGGTCATTTTCCCGCTCTCAGGATGTCAGAATGAGACTCACGGTCCATTTTCCTGCGTGTGGAAAACCAAAATGAGTCTCATGGACGCTTTTCCTGCGCGTGGAAAACGGAATTGAGTCTCGGACGGGAGTTCCACGCGTGTGGAAGAGGGCCATGAGACTCATGGACGACTTTCCTGCCCGTGGAAAATGGAAATGAGACTCAGATGGGAGTTCCACAGCTGTGGGAGTGGGCAATGAGACTCCGATTCGTTTTCCACAGGCATGGAAAACGTAAATGAGACTCACGGCCCACTTTCCGACTCGCGGAAAACGGACCGTGAGCTGAATTTTCCCGTTTCCGGCTCCAAAAAACGAAGAAAACGGCTAAAAACCACCTTCCCGCAGCCAAAATCTCTACTTTTCCACTCCGGACCCGATTTCCGGAGGGGAAAATGATGCAAAACCACTTTGAACGACATTCCGTGCCTGGGAAGTCACGGCAAAGAGCGGCGGACCACCTGCACCATTGACTTGCGCCATCCAGAATCTGACTTTCCAAGTGTGAACCGCGATGGGAAGAGCATACGCCCCAGACTCCGCTATTGCGTCTCGGTTGCATTCTGTTTACCACTGGCGTGGGGTCGCTGATCCGGAGTATCGTTAGCCAAAACACGAATGCGCCCGAAAACTACACTCCTGATTCTTTTCGCACTGGTCCTCGGAGCGACTTGCGGCACTGTGGTTACACGGTTTTTGTCATCCACCTATGACCGCGGATACGAACGAGACACCAAACCCAGAACCGTTTCGCGCTTTCACCCTGTAAACTATGTCAGTGCGACAAGCCTAACCAATCAGATGCAGCTCAGCCCGCGCTAATTCGAGAGTTTCCGCCGTCATAATTGAAAGCTGACAGGCTGGTCGTCGGGAATTACAGTAGCGCTGCGCGAGAATTAACCGGTAAACCACTCCAGATTGCGGTTGCCTCATACGTTACGCGACCTGACCCAATGACGATGTTTGATGTTGCAGAAAAATTGCATGAGCTTGACGACTCGCGGACGATTTTTGCCAAGCGCAATCCTGATTGGTCGGCGACATCCGAAGCGGTGGTCTGCGCTACTCCTGACGACGATTCCCATCCGCCGGAGGCAGTCGGATTCGATTACTTGTTGGAGGTATCTATCGCCAAAGGAGCAGTCGAAGTCTGGTCGGGATGGCGCAATGGCAAGCAGCCGACCACTGCCGAAAAACTCGATGCAGTGATCTACTACGCGGAGTATGACTGTTGGCTTCCACTGGACGGGCAGAAACCGCTTGATCCTGCGGTGGTCAGAGAGCGATTTATCGCCACGTGCGATGGTTTTGGCGAGGAACGGTGCCGCTGGCGAGACTGTACTGAGCGGCGTCTCAAGGGATTGGCCTTCTGCTATGAGCATTACGGTTCCAGACCACACTCAGCGAATTCTTCTGAGCCTAGCTGACAGGCCAATCGCAACACTTGTGAAACGACACGGAATCAATCCGAATAATCATTGTCCGATCTTCTCGGAGTTCGTTGCCGATTTCGTTCTTTTTGAAAATGTTTCCCCGCCTTCCGCCCACACCGTCTTGTTCATCGCGGCCGACGCTCGTGGTGTCCCGGTCGATGTGATCGGTCGTGTTGCCGAGCGGTTACTCGCGTCAGGCGTAATTTACGTATGCATGTGGGGACCAGACTGCGAAAGGGTGCACGATATTTTCGACGAGGTTTACATTGGCGACGGCAGTTCGGAACGCACCTTTAAATTGACGAGCACCTGGCACAGTGACGAAACAATAGGGGAGGCGATCGGGTTCTTCATTGGGAGCGCTGTCCCGTCTGATTCCGAAATGGACACGACATCTTACCTCGCCGTCGCGGTGGGCAACCCTGATTGGGCTATGGCGATCGATCACGCGCTTTCTGTTTTCGCCCGACAGAATTGAAAGCTGACGAGCCTTCAAAACCAGTCCGCTGGTTCTCATTCGCAAAAAAGTTTGTCTCACCCATTTATCTGGAATAATTTCCGCGTAACATGAGTAAGGTTTCCAAGCGACGACACTGCCCGGCGATTGGGCGAGAGATTACGGCGGCAGAATGCGGTGAAAATCGAAACAGTCGTTATGCCTGTCCGGCTGATTGCGTTCATTCTCCCTTCGCAACCAGCAATTACGACCAGTTACTTGAATTGGAAAGCTCGGTGGACCAAAAGAGCCTCGTCCTTCTGGCGGAAGAAACACGACGGAGTCCATCGGTGGAGAGAGCATCGAATCGAGCCCTTGCCAGCGAGTCGGGTCACGCCCTGCATGCATTTTGCGCCTGGCAGTTGTTCTTCCAACGTGATGCGGCCGGTTTGACTTTGACGGAGAAATGGGAGCGCTCCGGTTGTGATTTGAAAAACGACGGCCGCGTGCTGCTGCGTGGAAAAACGAAAATACGCGTGGCCCTGTTGGAAATTCATCGGGTTCTGGATCAGCAGCGGATCGAAGCGGTTGATTTATTGTCGCCCGAGGATGGGCGAATATTACTGCATGATAGAAACATGTCGTCATCCGCGGGGCGCTTTTCAATTTACCTGACTTGGATTTATCCCCTGCCGCACTACTGGCGCGTTCATGGGACGGCCATCCTGATTCCCGATATCGCACAGTTTGAACCCACTTACATTGTCCGGGAGATCGTCCGTCATTTGGGAGGGTCGATCATCGAGGGCGAGTTGCGCCTTTGGTTGGCTCAGCATTTCGCGCGGTTTGAGGAAGTGTTGCATGCCACCGCCCGTCGTCGTCAGCAGCAAATGTTGTCCGGGATGGACGCACAATTCGGCAAAGCCATCTACGAATTGCGCGCTCCCTTCGGTCGCTGTCGCGACGTCATGGATGAAATCGCCGAGGTCGAATCGGAGCGACTGTCTTCAGATAATAAAGACGAGGGATTTGTCGAATCGCGCGTCTGGCTCGACAAAGCTGGCGAGTCAATGATGCCTGAGGGAGCCCAAACTGTTTTGGGTCATGTTTTGCTCGGGCAAACATTCTGGCGTCTGGAAGCGATGGGTAAGGAACGATTGGAGAAATTGCGCAAAGAATTCGAATCCACCATGGGGGATAAGGTGAAGTTCTCCGGGGAACGCCGCGACAATCTTGCTGTCGATTTGCTCTCCAAAGAAACGAAGCCAGAGGATGGGGCCGTTCCACCCAGTTTGCTGGAGCAACCTTCCCAAATGAGTCTCACCTCCTCACGGATGCCGACGGCGATCGCAGGGATGTCCCCGCAGGATGTGCAGAAGGAAATGATGGTGGCGCAGGAACGCGCTTTTCTGGACGATCATATCCCGGCCCTGGAAGGATGCACACCGCGTGAGGCCGCAAAAGATCCTCGGCTTCGTCCGAAGTTAATTCGACTGGTCAAACAGCGCGTTCGCTCACACGACGGATATAATCTGGAGCACGGGGAAACCGGCGATATCAACTGGCTTCTGCTGGAGTTGAGCCTGGACGAGATTATTTTCGATCCGCCGCCGTTACGTCCCCGACGGGTGCGAGAAGCTTCTGAGGGCAATGACGAAGTAGATCCCTTTGATATGCCGGCGGTGGTCGGGTCGCACGGCAGCGCGTTGACCACTGAGGAGATCGACGAGCGTCTGGACGAATTTGCGGATCTATACCCAAGTAAAGATGCAGTTAAGGATATGGTTGCCGTGAGCCGCCCTCTCCTGAATCAGGCGAGAGATCTCGTTGGTGATCTGGTGACGGACGATGATTTTAATACTGTGGTGATGTTCTTGATGCAGGCGCGCTTTGTGCTGATGTGGCCGGGTGGTCGCGAGCTGATTCTTGACGATGACGCGGTATTTAGCGCTTTTGAGATTGAGGCCCAGGGGCTTTTGAAGACGACGGCAAAAAAGTCCCCTGCGTCGGTTAAGGAGTTAACCGCGTTCTTTGAGGATTCGCCACAATCCGCACTTTGTCGGATGCTCATCGGAGCCTTTTTCAGGCGGGTTGAAGAGATGCCTTCATCGAAGCGTCCCGACCGCGAAGCCCAACTTTTATTGGGTGTGTTGTTGAAAACATTTATCGGTGAATTGGATCGAACCTTACGTGGGTGACCGTGCAAAATAAACGCGGAGCGCGGAACGTGGAAAACAAAACCGTGGATCCGTACCTTTTGGGTTTTCCGCGCTCCGCGTTTTACTGTGATTTATGAACCACGAAGAAGAAGGACCTTCGCCGAAAAGTAAGCCGGGCGAGATTGTCGTTTTCATGGTCCGGCGGGATGCCAGATGCGCTGAGTGCAGTCGGGCATTGTCGGACGGCAATTTATTGCGAATCGAAGGGGACAAACCGCTCTGCATGGATTGCGCCGATCTTGGGCACTTGGAATTTTTGCCCAGCGGGAATACCGCGCTGACCCGACGCGCCACCAAACATTCACCGTTGCGCGCCGTGGTGGTCCGTTGGGCGCGGGCCCGCAAACGGTATGAACGGCGAGGGATTCTTGTCACGCCCGACGCGATCGAGAAAGCGGAAGTCGAATGCCTCGCCGACGAAGAGAGCCGTGCCTGCCAGAGGGAGCGCGCTGCCGTCCGACGCGAAGGCGAAGATCGTGAATTTGTGGCGAGGTTTGCCGAGGCGGTCCGCCGTGATTTTCCTTCATGTCCTGCCGAATCTGCTGAGAAGATTGCGGCTCATGCCTGCTTGAAAAACTCCGGCCGCGTGGGGAGAACTGCGGCGGCGAAAGAGTTCGAACCGCGTGCTGTTGAATTGGCGGTCGGCGCCCATATTCGCCACGTGCACACGAACTACGACGAGCTTCTGATGAAGTGCGGAGATCGTGCCCTGGCGCGGGAAGCGATCGGTGGAAAGGTGCACGAGTTGCTCGCACGCTGGCGAGCCTGGCCTGCATAGTTCACAGTTGGCACAAAGCGCCGATAGAGTGGAGCGCCGGTTTCCAACCGGCTTTGGACAGGAGGATGCGTAAAGCCGGTTGGAAACCGGCGCTCCGTGTCGATCAAGCGAACTTAACGCACCCCTGATCCCACCGCCTCCGCTATCGTCTTGAATCCATGTTGTGCCAGACCTTTGTGCAATCCGCGCATGATGTCGCGTGCCACGGCGGGGCCTTCGTAAACCAATCCCGTGTAAACCTGCACTAACGAAGCGCCGGCGAAGATTTTTGCGAGCGCATCGTCGGCATTGAAAATTCCGCCCACGCCGATGATCGGCAGCTTCCCTTTAGTCTGCTTGTAAAGATGACGAATGATCTGCGTGCTGAGATAACGCAAGGGACGTCCGCTGAGTCCACCGGTTTCAGAATAGGTCTTCTGCAGATAAGCCTCGCTGGGAGAGGGACGCGTGATCGTAGTGTTGGTCGCAACGATGCCGGCGATCTGGCGTGGGGTTACGAGTTCCAGAATTTCGTCCAGCGCTTCCAGAGAAAGATCGGGCGCGACTTTCACCAGGATCGGTTTGCGGCCGTTGTTCAGTTGTTGCAACGCGCGGAAGATTTCGTCGAGAGCGGCCTTGTCCTGAAGCTGACGGAGATTCGGTGTGTTCGGCGAACTGACGTTCACGACAAAAAAGTCTGCATAGTCGCGCAGGACACGGAAGGAATCGGCGTAATCGTCGGCGGCTTTTTCGAGCGGGGTGGTTTTGGATTTGCCGAGATTGATTCCTACGGGATGACTCGGCCAAAGTCCGCGCGCTTTCCAATCAGCCAGCTTCAGAGCCATCGCTTGGGCTCCGCCATTATTAAACCCCATCCGATTCACGATCGCTTCGTCGTGGATGGCGCGAAAAATTCGTGGTTTCGGATTGCCCGGTTGCGCATGCCAGGTGACGCCACCGAGTTCAGCGAAGCCGAACCCGAGCGATTTCCAAATGGGAACTGCGGCGGCATTCTTATCCATGCCCGCGGCGAGACCGACCGGATTGGGGAATTTCAAACCGAACGCTTCGACGGGCAGGTCAGGGGTGGAATAAAGATTCGCGAGCGCGCCGGAAACCTTCGGATGCCGACTGGCCCAGCTGAGATTGCGCAGGGTGAAATTATGGATTCGTTCTGAATCCTGCGTGAAAAGAAAGGGGCGGACGAAATGACGATAACACCAACTCATGTCGGCGGAGGAACATAGAGCAAACGCGGGGTTTGGAAAGCGTTAGTGTGACTCAGTATGACTAATTCACATCGCGTTCCTTGATCGCGGTCTCCACCATCTTTTTGAACTTAGAGATCTGTTGCTCAACCTCGGCACGTGGCCCCAGCAGCTTTGCGAAAACAAATTCTTTCCCCATCGGAATGGCTGCTCCCAAAAGAAGCTGGCCGGGTTTGGGCGTGCTATCACGCAATTGATAGGTCCCTTCAATTTTCAAATAGAGCACTTTTTGCTTCCCGATCTTGATTTCCTCGATGCCCAGATCCCTTTGGCTGGAGCCGGGAAACTGGTTCAGGGTAGCCGCTTTCTCGGTTTCCACGTCCTTCTTGATGATGAAGAAGCGGACATCCGTTTTGGATGAATTTCCAGGCCCCGGAATCACGAAGCGGCTGACTGCAGAGGAGCCTTTCGTGGGCTCTGTCCATTTCCAGGTCGCAGGGCGTGTGAACGTAAGATTGGCGACCAGTATATTCGCCGGCTCAGAGTGGAGGCAGGGCAACAAAAGGCCGCAAAGAAGTATCAGTCCGAGACGAATCGAGTTGATTCTCATAAGCGAACGAATTTGCTGTATCATGGATATTACAACGTTCATCGGTCTTTGCCAGATGAAAGGACATCGGCCGTTTCTCGTTCTTGTTTTTTCTATTGAACAATGGATTCGCCTTCCCGTTCTCGCACCGCGTTCTCGACCATTTTTTTGAAGATAGGAAGCTGGGCGTCCACTTCGGCCCGTGGACCATTGATCCTCACGTAGACAAATTGTTTGCCGGAAGGGATCGCCGCGCCGAGCCACAGTTGATCTGGCCTCGCGCTGGTATCCTTATATTTATAGGTTCCACCAATTTTGAAATAAACGATCTTTTGTTTGCCGACCTTAATTTCCTGCTCCTGTATATCCGTCGCGCTGGATCCTGGAAATTGCTGCAACAAGGCCGCTCTTTCGGAGGCGACATCTTTCTTGACGATGTAAAACCTGACATCGGTTCTGACGACACCACCGCTCGGAATGGTAAACCGATTCAGCGCGCTGGAAGTTTTCGGCGGCTCTTCCCACACCCAATTTTCCGGACGCGTGAACGTCAGGTTCCAGACCAGAATATTAGCGGGCTGAGCATACAGGGTGGAGACACACAGCAGCAGGCTGAGAAAAACGAAACGGATGAAGTTCAGTTTGCCTGACATAGGATGGGCAATTTAACTGCTTCGATATATATATAGGCTTTGAGCCCGGCCTTCCAGTCCAAAGCACTCCGCGCACTGTTCCGCCGATTCTTTAAAGGGTGACGTCTTCCTCGTGGTCCTTCACCGCATCTTCCACCATTTTCTTGAACGCCGCCATCGCTGCTTCGACATCCGAGCGTGGCCCTGCGATGCGTGCTAAAACATACTGGTTCCCCATAGGAATGGCAGCGCCCACCTGCATTTCATCAGCCTTCGGTGCGTGATCACGGAAAACGTAAGTTCCGGTAATCTGAAGATAAATGATTCTTTGCTTCCCGATTATTTTTTCCTGCTCCTGCAGGTCATTCGGTTTGGACTCAGGAAATTGCCCTCTCATCGCTTGTCGTTCAGTCGTGTAACCCTTCTTCACGATATAAAACCGTACGTCAACCTTCGAGCTGCCGTTTGTATCGGGCACAATAAAGCGATTCACTGCGGGTGAATTGGGAGTGGGCCCCGTCCACTGCCACGTCGCTGGTCGGGTAAAAGTGAGGTCTTCGACCATTATATTCGTCGGCTCAGCCCGCAGCTGAAGCAAAGAAATCATCAGGACGACAAGAAACAATGGGTGAGTAGGTTGATTGATTCTCATAAGAGGAATTTATGGGCCTGCCTAATGTATGCGGCTTTCCCTGATAAAAGGCTAGATAAAACTTCTATCTAATTCCGCTCGGCTTCGCGGTCCTGAACGGCCTCTTCCACCATCCGTTTGAACGTGGCGGTCGATTTTTCCACCAGATCCGCGGAACCGGCCATGCGGACATGCATGAAGTTTTCACCGATCGGAATGACTGCGCCGATGAAGCCCACCTGATTCGACTGTTTTTCTCCGGGCACCTTCAGTTTCCCGTGGAGCGAAATGTAAGTGATGGTTTGCTTGCCGATCTTTTTCTCCTCCACGCGAAAGGTTCCGACATCTTCCGGGGCGGCATACGATTTCCACAACTTGCGGGCTTCAGCAGGGGTTTTTCCAGGAAGATAAAAACGCACGTCGCCGGCGGGCTTTTCATTTTCGAGGGAAATTACAAATCGGGAAACGGACGATGAGTTTCCCTTGGGCGGTTCGAAAACCCAAGCTGCCGGGCGTTTGAAAGTCAGGTCTCCTACAACAACGTTCAGCGGTTCGGAGCGAAGCGTCGAAAGAAAAACGAAAAAGGCCACTGCGAAGCCGAGGAGCGGTTTACAAATCATGGCTGCACGAAATGAAAGCTCATTTGTTCTCGAGATCCGATTCTCTCTCACGCACGGCAGTATCAACCATGTTCTTCAAATCTGGAATGGCTTTTTCCACAAGTTCTCTTTGGCCAAAACAATGGATATGAAGGAATTTATCTCCGCACGGAATGACCACTCCAACGAAGCCCTGGCCGGCGGTGGGTTTTTCCGCTGGCAACGTCAACGTCCCTTGTAAGTAAATATAGGCGATCTTGCATTTGCCGATGGTTTTCATTTCCTTGCGCAAACTGCTCGCATCCTCCTTGGAGAAATACCCTCTCCACAAGTCCGCCGCTCCTTGGGAGTCTCTTACCGCATTATAGAAACGCACGTTGGCGACATATTTGCTCTCGCCGTTCGGAACGATGAAGCGACTGATGGCGGGTGATTGCGGGTTGGGAGGATCCCATTTCCACGTTACTGGCCGGTTGAAGGTCAGGTCCTCCACCACGATATTGATGGGGTCAGAATGAACGGTGGAGAGAAAAACAAAAAAGGCCACGGCGCAGGCGACGAGCGATTTGCAGGTCATGGCTGCACGAAATGAAGGCTCATTCGTTCTCGAGATCCGATTCTCTCTCACGCACGGCAGTATCAACCATGTTCTTCAAATCTGGAATGGCTTTTTCCACAAGTTCTTTCGGACCGGAGAAACGGATGTGCAGAAATCTATCCTGGTAGGGAATGACAACCCCGACGAAGCCTTGTGCCGGCAGCGGCTTGTCTTTGGGAAGGGTTAAAGTCCCTTGCAGAGAAATGTAGGTGACGGTTCTCTTCCCGATGGTGGTGGTTTCCGTGCGAAGAGTTTCCTGATCCTCCTTGGGAAAGTATGCTTTCCACATTTTGGCCGCGCCTTCTGGTTCGGCGCCCGCTCCGTAAAAGCGGACGTCGCCGAAAGCCGGGCTATCCGGTTTGGGAACGATGAACCGGGAGATGGCGGGCGAATTGGAATCAGGCGTTTTCCATTGCCATGTTGTCGGTCGTGTAAAGGTCAGGTCGCCCACCATGATGTTCAAAGGTTCTGCGCCGAGAGGCATCAGAAAACAAAAGACAACAAAGACTATGCTAAAGAGCTGTTTGAGTTTCATGGGCAGCGTCTGACCAGGACGCTTTCCGGAAGTTATCTTTTTTTGGACGAAAGCGACAAGAGATTATTATACGCCCCAAGCGCCAGGAGTGGCCAGGCATTGCGATACATGTCGTATTTCAAATAGAACACTTTCGGGAAACCGGTGCCGGTGATCTCGTGTTCTGTCCAGGAACCATCGGGATTCTGCGTGCGAACCAGATAATCAATGCCGCGCTGAAGGGCGACATTGCTCGGATCATCAAAGGCACACAAGCCCATGACTGCCCAGGCCGTTTGCGACGCGGTGCTTGGTCCCTGGCCTTTGAAAACCGGATCATCGTAAGTATTACAACGTTCGCCCCAACCGCCGTCTTCGTGCTGCACGCTTTCCAACCACGCTTTGCCACGTTGGAGCCACGGTTCGCTCATATCCCATTTCAGGGCGCGCATGCCACGGAGTGCCTGCCACGTGCCGTAGATATAATTCACGCCCCAACGTCCATACCACGAGCCGTCGTCTTCCTGATGATCTTTGACAAACTGGATTCCCTTTTTCACCTGTGGATTATCGCGGTCGAAATTCTCGTAGCCGAGCAGCTCCAAAATGCGCGCGGTGATATCAGCGCACTCCGGATCAAGCATGGCGTTGTGATCGGCAAAAGGGACTTTCTCGAGGATGCTCTTGGTGCAGTCTTTGTCGAACGCTGCCCAGCCACCGTCTTTGCACTGGAAGGTCATCATCCATTTCAAGCCGCGCTGGAAACATTCATCGCGCCGCTTCGGATTGTCGGTCGGAATTTTGCGCAACGCGAGAAGCACCATGGCGGTGTCATCGACGTCGGGGTTCCATTTGTTA